>JBKEBJ010000143.1:0-19536 GCA_047973105.1 Coprobacillaceae bacterium
AGCAGGAGTGATATAGGGCGAGATAGACCTATTTTTTTATATTCCCAATGAAGATACGAGTATTTAGTAAAACATAGAAAAAACCGTTAAACAATTGAGGTCAATTGTCAACGGTCTGAGACCTGTTCGTATATGAACAGGTCTATTTATATAGTAAAGTTTATGGTGAAAGTTGTTCCCTCATTAATAGTACTGGTTACATCAATGGAAGCAGTATGTTTATCAACAATCCATTTCGCTATAGAAAGCCCTAATCCTGAACTATTATCATCATTAACTCTAGCAGTATCCACTCGATAAAAACGATCAAATAGATATGGAAGATGCACATCAGCAATGCCATCACCTGTATCTTGAACAATCAAGGATACTGCTTTTTTATTTTTAGTTAATGATACAGTAATAGCGTTATTTGAAGGGATATATTTTATGGCATTATCAAGTAATATAATTAATAACTGTTTAAGATAGGACTCACTCCCATGAATAAAAATAGAATCATCAATATTTGTATTTAAAGTAATATTTTTCTTAATAGCTAAGGGAATAAATGTTTGTGATGTTTCTATAATTATTTTTGAAAGATTAACATTATCCATTAAAATATTGTCCTTATTAGTATCCGCACGAGATAAAATAAGTAAATCATTTACTAATTTAGACATTCGCTCATTTTCTATTAAAGCATTTTCAATCCAAATACTTTGATTAGAAATAGAGTCATTTGGACTATCTAATACAAGTTCTAAATTTGTTTGAATAACAGAAAGAGGGGTACGTAATTCATGAGAAGCATCAGCAGTGAATTGTAATTGTTTTTGCCAAGCATTTTTAATTGGAGCTAATGCAATATTTGAAAGTATAAGACTACTAATTATAACTGCTGTAATTGTTACAATGGCAGTGACAATCCAACGATTAAGAGGAATACTATTTGGATTGCCAATGAATACAAATAGGGCAATTAATAAAATAACAGATCCAATAACTAACATATTAAAAATTATAAATCGTTTCTTTAAATGTGTAATCATAATATCTCCTTTAGACAATAGCCAGCACCACGAATAGTTTCAATCTGAATACCAGTTTTATATTCAGATAACTTCTTTCGGATATAATAAATATACAACTCTACACTATTAACATCGACCTCACTGTCAAATCCCCATATCTTATCTATTATTTGTTCTTTAGATAAAACTCTATTTTGATTAAGGATTAAGTATTCTAAAAGATGAGACTCCTTAGTTGTTAAAATAATTGTTGATGTTTCAAGTTCTATTTTAAAGCTATTAGTATGTAATTTTATGTTTCCAATACATAGATGATTTTCTTCTAATGTTTGTGGTCTTCTACCTAAAGCACGAATTCTAGCAAGTAATTCTTTTGTAGAAAAAGGCTTAACTAAATAATCATCCGCTCCTGCATCTAACCCTTCAATACGATCCTCTATTGTATCTTTAGCAGTCAAAAATATAGTAGCACTCTTGATTTCTTTTTTTCGTAATGTTTTTAATACTTCGATACCACTTTTTCCAGGTAACATACGATCTAAAATAATAATGTCATAAATACCCGTACCTGATAAATCTTCAGCTGTGATACCATCATAAGCGACATCAACTTGATAATTTTCTTTTATTAGGTGTTGCTTTAATGCAGCAGCTAATCGTTTTTCATCTTCTACTAATAAAATCCGCATATATGTACCTCCCTATATATGTATTAATTATATATGAGAAATCTTAGAATGTCCTTAGAAATAAAAAAGTTATTTTCTAAGCGGATTCTAAGAAACTTGAGAAATAATAGAAGAGAAAATAAAAGTGGAGGAGAAATATATGATACGATTAGAAAAAATAAACAAGGAATACTCTGTTGGGAATCGAACAGATATTGTTTTAAGGGAAATAAATATGAAGATATTGCCAGGCGAATATATAGTATTAGTTGGTAAATCTGGTAGTGGTAAATCCACATTACTAAATATAATAAGTGGTATTGATAGAGCAACTTCAGGAGAAGTCGTTATTAATGATACAAATATTAGTGATTTGAAAGAAGAACCATTAGCCTCATGGCGTGGAAAAAATATTGGAATTATTTTTCAGTTCTTTCAATTAATTCCAACATTATCAGTCTTAGAGAATATTTTATTAGCTATGAATTTGGTAGGCATAGTTTCCAAAGAAGAAAGAGAAAATAGAGCAAAAGTATTATTAGAGACAGTTGGTTTACAAAATCATATGCATAAAATGCCAAGTACACTTTCTGGAGGAGAACAGCAACGTGTAGCAATTGCTAGAGCATTAGCTAATGATGTTGATATCATAATTGCAGATGAACCAACAGGGAATTTAGATACAAAAAATGCAGAAGAAATATTCAGTTTATTAAGGACATTACACCAACAAGGTAAAACAATAATTATGGTTACGCATGAAAAAGAGAATATCAAAGGTGCAAGTCGAAAAATCACATTGCAAGATGGAAGAATTATAGAAGACACAATATTGTATAAGGAGGAATCCGTATAATGAAGATATTAGTGAAAAGTATTTTACGTGATTTATATACGGATAAAAGAAGAGCCGTTTTATCATTGATAGCGATTGTTATAGGAATGTCAACATTTGGATTAGTATCTTTTTGTCAAGAAATTATCGTACGTGAAATTCCTATTGTATATAATGCGACCAATCCAGCATCTGGAAATATTATTGTAGATGTAGTAGATGAAGACTTAATAAATCTAACAAATGAATTTAGTGGATTTGAAAGCTTTGAGACAGGAGGATACTATAATTTACGTGTTCAAAATGGAGAAGATTGGAAATCATTAGAACTATTTGCTTGTGAAAATTATATGGATGCAACATACAATAAATTACATCTTATAGATGGGAGTATGCAATTAGATAATAACCAAACATTGATTGAACAAGATGCATTAAGTGTTAGTGATGCTACTATTTTTGATCAAGTAAATATCATGTTAGCAGATGGAACAATATCCCTTTTAAATATTACAGGTATTGTTAATGATGTAAGTGTTCATCCTGCATCTATCCATCAAGTAGTATATTTATATGTTAATTATAATACTTTAGAAACCTTGAACTTGAAGCCTAATAAAATATTCTTTGAAATTACAGGAGATAGTTATAATAAAGAGAAAATTAAAGAAGTAGCTAATGATTATATTCTTTTATTGGAAGAACATGGTTATACAGTACAAAGTTTACAAATAGATGAAACACCTGGTCAAAGTATGCACTATGAAGAATACGAAGGGGCATTATTTTTACTACAGGCTTTTTCAGTCCTTTCATTATTCTTTGGATGTTTAATTATGGCCAATCTAATAACTACAATTATATCTAAACAAATTCGCCAAATTGGTATTTTAAAGGCAATAGGTGGAAAACAATCTCAAATAGTAATAGGGTATATGATTACTTTAGGTATTGTAATTATTAGTGTAACAATTATTTCTTTAGGTATTGTTACTGCTACTTCTAAGTTTTTAGCAATTATGTTGTTAAGAATAGGGAATATGAACCCTCAATCTACATATATATCAACTACTACGTACTTATTATTTATTAGTGTTTGTTTGTTAGTACCACTTATGGTGTCGTATTACATTGTACGAAAAGGGATTAAAATCACAATAAAAGAAGCTATTAATGACTATGGTATTAAAAATGAAGTATCTGTTAAGAAAAATCAAAAAATAACATTTATAAATCCTATAACATTGTTATCATTACGGAATATTTTTCGTAAGAAACAAAGATTTTTAGTGAATACTATTATTTTAACTTTAGTGGGAGTACTATTCATTACTATAGTCACAAATATGTTATCATTACAAACTACAATAAATGAGAGTATGAATATGTGGAAATATGACTATGAAATAATAACATCGCATACAAAAGAAACTAAACAATTAGATATTCTATTGCAACAATATGATGATATAAAAGATTACGAACTATGGCCAATGCTTAATGGAAAGTATTATGAAAGTGAAAAAATAGGAAATTCTTATACGCTTATTTCTCCCGTAGAAAACACGAAAATGATAGAGTCTAAAATGAAATCAGGAAGATGGATAAAGAGTGAGGATACTAATGATGTTGTTGTTACACAAAAACTACTAGATTCAATAGAAGATTTAGAATTACATGATACATTTACATTGAAAATTGATACTGCATTACAATCCTTCACTATAGTTGGAATATTAGAAGATTATAGTACAGAAAATATATATATATCAAGAAGAGGTTTTGAACAAATAAATACTAATACGAATAACCTGTATAAAATAAAAATGAAAACCATTACACAGTAACTTTACAAACCTTTTTATTGATTATCTTTTTCATCATTATTATTGCTGGATTTGGATTATCTGCTACAATCCATGCTCAGACAATAGAACGACAAAAAGAAATAGGAATTATGAAAGCAATAGGCGCATCGAAGAAAAAAATTAAAAAGATAATTACATTAGAACGCATAATTATTACTCTTATTAGCTTTATAATAGCTACGCTAATATCAATTATGAGTAGTTATATCTTTGTGTTTGTATTTGGAAATATTATTGGTATTAGTATTACATTTAATATAATAAGTTATTTTATAAGTTCGAGTTTATGGTTATTGTTATCTATTATAGTTGGATATTTAGCAAGCAGAAAAATCGCTAAAAGAGCTGCTAATCAAACGGCTAAATCAATATTATTGAATGATTAAACAATGTGACAAATTTCACAATCTGTAACTTGTATTACTTAAAAGGAAGGGTTTACAATATGGATAAGGAGGATGTAATAATGGCAAATAGGTTTATATTAAATGAAACAAGTTATCATGGTAGTGGAGCAATTAAGGAAATTGTTACAGAAGTAAAGGTGCGACAATTTAAAAAGGCCCTTATTGTTACAGACGAAGATTTAGTGAAGTTCAATGTTGTTAAAAAGGTTACAGATTTATTAGATGAAGCAAATTTGGAGTATTCTATTTATGCAGATGTAAAAGCTAACCCTACAGTGGATATGGTTAAAGAAGGTGTCCGAGTATTTAAAGAAGTAGGAGCAGATTATATGATTGCGATTGGTGGTGGTTCACCACAAGATACTAGTAAAGGGATTGGAATCATTGTTAATAATCCAGAATATAGTGATGTACTATCATTAGAGGGTGTAGCACCAACTAAGAATAAAAGTGTACCAATCATTGCAATAGCAACAACTGCTGGTACTGCAGCTGAAACAACTATCAATTATGTTATTACTGATGAAGATAAAAAACGTAAATTTGTATGTGTAGATCCACATGATATACCTGTAGTAGCAGTGGTGGATCCAGATATGATGGCGACTATGCCAAAAGGATTAACTGCTGCAACTGGAATGGATGCATTAACACATGCAATTGAAGGATTCACAACATTAGGAGCTTGGGAATTAGCAGATACACTAAATTTAAAAGCAATTGAACTAATTTCTAGAAGTTTGCGTAAAGCAGTTGATAATGATGCTAGTGGAAGAGAAGATATGGCATTAGGACAATATGTA
Organism: Coprobacillaceae bacterium; assembly: GCA_047973105.1. Taxonomy (GTDB): domain Bacteria; phylum Bacillota_I; class Bacilli_A; order Erysipelotrichales; family Coprobacillaceae; genus CAKVJS01. Next base: position 5,598 of record JBKEBJ010000143.1, read on the forward strand.
ACAGGTATGGCATTTTCAAATGTTGGATTAGGAGTTGTTCATGGTATGGCACATCCATTAAGTGCATTCTATGATACTCCTCATGGTATAGCTAATGCAGTGTTATTACCATATGTTATGGAATATAACAAAGATTACACAGGAGAAAAATTTAAAGAAATTGCACGTGCAATGGGTGTCGAAAATGTTGATAGTATGTCACAAGAACAATATCGTCAAGCAGCTATTGATGCGGTAAAACAATTATCCAAAGATGTAAATATTCCAGAAACATTAAAAGAAATAGATGTAAAGAAAGAAGATTTAGAAGCTTTAGCTATAGCAGCTATGGAAGATGTATGTACAGGCGGTAATCCACGACCATGTACTTATGAAGAAGTATTGGAAGTTTATAAAAAGGCGTATTAAGGAAAACAACAAGGAAATTAATTCCTTGTTGTTTTATAATTATATTACACGAACAGCAGTCAATTCCGCACCAGATCCTGATTGTAATACAGCAGCACCTAGTAAACCAGAAAGTTGTAATTCCACTTGATCTCCCGCAGTAAGATTTAGTAAGAATGTGTTAGTGAATTGTGATACAGAAACAAGAGGTGTCAATGTTGATGATGGTACTAAAGTACCATTAACAGTGATTCCAGCAGTTAATAATAAAGCAGCTGTTAATGAAACACGATAACTAATTAAATACGTTCCTGTTTGGGCAGCAGTGAAAGTTGTATTTGTACCATTGACAGTAAAGTTATTTAATATTTGGTTATTTGGTAATGGTACAGGTGTACCTCCTAAAATAACCGCAATCGTAGCCCCAGTGGTATTATTAGCACTCATATTAGTGGTTGTAACTGTAGTTCCAGTAGCCCCAGTAGGTCCAGTAGCGCCAGTTGGTCCAGTCGGCCCAGTTACACCATCAGCTCCAGTAGCACCAGTCGGCCCAGTTACACCATCAGCTCCAGTAGCGCCAGTGGCACCAGTTGGTCCAGTTACACCATCAGCCCCAGTAGCGCCAGTAACACCAGTTGGCCCAGTAGTTCCAGCAGGACCAGTAGCCCCAGTTGGCCCGGTAGCCCCAGTCACTCCATTAGTTCCAGCAGGTCCAGTAGCCCCAGTTGGCCCAGTGGCACCAGTAGCTCCAGTTTCACCACGTAATCCACGAGGCCCACGTTCACCACGAGGCCCACGTTCACCACGAAGTCCACGAGGTCCAGTCGGACCAGTTGGCCCAGTTGGTCCAGTAGCTCCACGACGGCAATGACAATGCTGTCTTCTTCTTCGTCTTCTTCCTAATCCGAATTCTTCAAATTCTAGTTCTTCAGATTCTAATTCTTCAAATTCTAATTCTTCATCCAAGTATATGTCACCTCCTTTCTTGACTATACTGTATTATATGCTTGCTTAATAATTGTTAAAGGCTGTTGCCCCAAAACGTCATAAAAATCGAAATAATCATTAGTGTCGTATGATGATTTCTTTGTTAAATAGGGGATTAATAATAAAAAAACAAAACCAAACTGGTTTTGTTTATGCTCTTATTAAAGGAGAAAGAATCTTCTTATTATATAAATATGAGTTATCATTAGGTTTACATTTTCCTGCTAGTTCATTAAATGCATAAGCTGTTTTGTAGTCAGTAATTGCATAATAACATACACACAATTGAATATATGGAATATAATCATAGCAATCTAATAGAACAAATGCACCACTAGTATCATCTCTAGGACACTTAGTAGCTAATTTATACCAATATATAGATTGTTCTTATTTTTTAAGTTCATAGAGATACTTACCTAAATCACAACATATCTCAGCCCTAGGATTGTCATAAGAGAAGCTCAGTAATAATTGATTGATGGCTTCTTCCTTATTATTTAATTCATCATAACAGTACCCAATGAATTGATGAGCTGAAATACAATTCTCTTTCCATCCTTGTTTGGTATCCAAAAAACCTTTAAACGCATCTATAGCTTCATTATATTTCCGGTTATAATATAATTCTCTAGCATAATAGAATTGTTCCCTAGGGTTCAATTTTACACCTTCAGAAATTTTTTTCTGGAATATGTTTAGATTTCTTTGAGGATCTGAAGGTCCAATTTTATTGTGTGTTATAGCTATTTCACTATGTTCTATTTTTCCTCTAGGACTAATTGCTTCATGGATAAAACCACCCCATTTAAAATTATCTTTACGACGTAATAATCTTTCACGGTAATATGTGAATGTTGGGTTACCTTGTTTATCAAAACTAGTATGATATCGCATCATAACTACAGATGTTTCAGGATCAATTGTTGATTTTAATTTTAATAATTTTTCCTTATCTTCTGCATGCAAGATGTCATCTGCATCTAACCACATACAATAATCACATGTGGCTTTAGAAAAAGAATAATTTCTAGCTTTTGAAAAATCATCACACCATTCAAAATCATATACTTTATCAGTATAACTATACGCTATCTCTTTTGTTTTATCTGTTGATCCAGTATCAACGATAATAATTTCATCAACTACATCTTTAATTGATGATAATGCATTATTTAATACTAATTCTTCGTTTTTAACGATCATACATAAACTTATTGTTATCATAATTTCACCTATTGTATTCTATGAAAAAATATACATTTTGTGTCATTAACATAGCTTTATAAGAATATGACTGTGTTGTTTAGGTCATAATCAGGTTGTCTACGCTCAACCTATTGAAAAATGAAAAAGAACATTATAAGATAATAATGAATTAAATATTACCCTGTATTTAATTTAAGTTAGTAGATAATAGAATATACAATAAAAGATATTTACTTAACGTAAATCGCTATATACAAATCTTTCTCTCTGTTACATATTATCTACTAAAAAAGAAGCATATCCACATGCTTCTTTTTTATTGTTTGATGCTTTGATTGACGATATACTAAAGGCGATATGCCTTGTATCTGTTTGAATGTTTTAGAGAAGTAGCCTTGTGATCGATAACCTAAAAAAACGCTTATCTCTAACAATGATAGATTCGTACATTCTAATAAATATTTTGCCTCTTTAGTTTTTTCAATATTAATATACGTAATTAAATTTTCACCAGTTATTTTTTTAAATTGAACTGATAAATATCCAGGCTGCATTTGAACATATGTTGCGATTTCTGATAAGGAAATTGGCTGATGTAAGTGCCTTGAAACATAATCTAAGACATTTCTTACCCAACGAGGATATGAGAGATGGCTTTTTTGTTTAACTAATGTTGAAAATTCGTGAATAGCAGACATATATATTAAAGAGACTAATGAAAGTCTTACACTCATTTAATTTTTCTATATATAAATTGCATAGAGAAACAGCAGAAGCAATATCTACGTTAGCTTCAATGACCGCAGTACGTAACAGTATCGTATATGAAATAAATGTATGAAGAGGAAATGATTGTGTATCAATTGGTAGAAAATAGAAGTTATTATGTGTTAATAATTCATTAACTGTAACAATTGCTTGTTCACCTTCTCCATGAGCGACATGATATAGTATTTTTTTTTCTAAATGATAAGGATAGGTTGTTATTTCACTTTCATAAGAGGGAATGGATTCATTTGGAATTCCCTTCATTATACTAGCTAATATTGGATCAGAATCATAACTTTCAAATATATTATCTGCTGATAATTGGTTACCAGTAAGAATTTCATAGATTAGTTGAATAAATGAATAAATTTCATTTGTAATGTATGGCATCTTAGCTGCCATTTGTTCCATGAGCTCTAGTGAGTAATTATCTTTTAAAAAGTCATTATCATAGATGTCTTTTTTATTATATGGTTTATGATAAAACATAGGACCAATTACAATACCACCAATTTTTAAATGAGAACAAGGTATAAAAACATATACTTGTGTTTGTTCAAAAATGCTGACAACTTTATAAGAATTAGGGAGATAAGATTTTATTTTGTCAGCAAAAAAGAATTCTGATAGTTGTAAATCATTTTTACTATTCTTAGTAATATGATATTTTTCATCTACTATGAAAATAGGATAATGATTTAATTCTTCTAATAAATGTAATTGTCTTATAATTGTTTCTATTTCCATTTATATCACCAATTAAAAAGTAACATATTTTTCATAATTCGACAATAAATATTACAAAAAATATATAAATTTTGCAAAAAATAAATACTATTTCACTTATAATAAAAGTGATTGTGGGGTGAAGAGAATGACTGTAAGAGGGAGATTAAATAATCTTTTTAATTGGCTAGCGAAGCTCAATGAAAGAACAACAATACAAATAATTCATCAAGTACTACAAAAAGTATCAAACATTGTTTTTTTAATTTCGATTGCAACACTAATTAATTACTTTCCTATAGACGATTGGACAACTATGTTAAAGAATACAGGATTACAAACTATACTTGATACATTAATTAGTGCAGTAACCTTAATTGTTTTAGTATATGTTGTTTACGCTATTGTTGAAAAGTATTGCGATAAAATACATATTAAAAGCCAATTTCTTAGTGGCGTGACTGTTTTTGGTTATTTACTTTTATGCCCACAAATTTTAATGCATATTCGATTGCAGATGACAATTTCTATTGGGGATTATTATTCAAACATTATTCCCGCTCACTACTCTTTATTAAATTATTTAGGACTAGGTATTTTAGTCGCTGTTATAATGGGATTGTTGATTACTAAATATTATCAATATAAACAGTCATTTAGTACAAAAGAATACATTAAAGTAGCCGTTATAACATTATTATTACCGATATTAACGAATGTTTTATTATATATAGTATTTGATCATTCACTTATGGGGGTAATTAGTAATGCTTTTACTATTTTAGTATCCCATTGGAAAATGACGGTAGGAACAGTAGTGTTATTTTATCTACTAACTAATATATTATGGTTTGTTGGTGTTCATCCAAATCTTTTAAATGGAATAATACTTTCATTAATGACAACAATGATTAATTCTAACATCGAGGCTTATATTTCGGGAGGAATATTACCATATCGAGATATGGCGATTGTAAGTATGTGTATGTATATTGTATCTAATGGAAATTCATTAGCTTTAAGTATGAATCTCTTATTTGCGAAATCTAAAATACTAAAGGATTTAGGTAAAAAGACAATTATTCCAAGTTTATGTAATATTGGAGAAACAACATTTTTTGGAGCGCCAGTAATCTTAAATCCAATTTTCTTAATCCCAATGATTCTCACATCATTGACAGCAGGAATTATTAGCTATATTTGTATTATTCTTTTTCCATTATCCTTTAATCCTTTAGTAGAACTTATTCCTTGGACTACGCCTTTCTTCATTAAAGCAATGATTGCAGGGGGATGGCAGTTATGTTTTATGATGTTAACAGTATTCTTTATTCATATGGCAATTTATTATCCATTTTTCAAAATGCAAGATAATATCTTATTGGCTAAGGAGAAGAAATAAATATACATATATATATGTGTGTCTTGTCACATGTAAACACTTATGGTATACTAAGTATCATTATTTGTGAGGAGAATGAATATGAATATTGAGAAAGAAATAGAAAAACTAAAAAAAGAAAAAGGGATTGCGATATTAGCCCATTACTATGTTCCAAGGGAAGTACAGGAAATAGCGGACTATGTTGGTGATTCTTTTTACTTGAGTAAAATAGCGACTATGATACCAGAAGAAACTATAATTTTATGTGGGGTATCTTTCATGGGTGAGAGTGCCAAATTACTATGTCCAAATAAAACAATTTTATTACCGGATTTAGATGCAGATTGTCCTATGGCACATATGGCAAATATACTAAAAATAAAACAAATTAAAGATGAATATAAAGATAATGTAGCGGTTGTTTGTTATGTCAATTCAACGGCTACACTAAAGACTTATGCAGATGTTTGTGTAACATCTTCAAATGCATATCAAGTAGTTTCCAAATTATCTCAAGAGTATATCTATTTTATTCCTGATGAACATTTAGGAAGATATATCGCTAAAAAACTACCAGAAAAAAAGTTTATTTTCAATGATGGATATTGTCATGTTCATACAAGTATCAATAGTAATGCATTAAAGGATAAAAAAAGGGAGTACCCAGACGCTATTGTTGTAGCACATCCAGAATGTAAAGAAGAATTATTACAAGAAGCAGATTATATTGGGAGTACTTCAGAAATTATTGATTACGTAACAAACAATGATTTCAAAGAGTGTATTGTTTGTACAGAAACAGGGGTCTTACATGAATTGAAAAAGAAAAATCCAGAAACTATATTTCATATTGTTACAGATAAACAAATTTGTCCAAACATGAAAAAAGTGACGTTAGAAAAAGTATATCAATGTGTATTAAAAGATACCAATACTGTCTATTTAACACCTACTATTATGCAAGAAGCAAAACTATCTTTAGAAAAAATGATGGAGTTGACAAAATAAGTATGGAAGAAAAATATGATGTTATTATTGTTGGTAGTGGTGTAGCAGGATGCTTTAGTGCGCTACAATTTCCTGAAGATTATAATATTTTAATGATAACTAAACAAACAATGGATAAAAGTAATTCATATTTGGCACAAGGTGGGATTTGTGTTTTAAAAAGCCCAAATGATCGCGATGCTTTTATAGAAGATACTTTAAAAGCTGGACACTATGAAAATAATGTTGAGGCAGTTAAAATGATGGTTGACTCTTCAAAAAGTGTAATTGAAGAATTAGAGACAATAGATGTAGAGTTTGATAAAGACAATCAAGAGTATTCTTATAAAAAAGAAGGAGAAAATTCTTCAGCCCGTATTTTATATCACGAAGATATAACAGGAAAAGAAATAACTTCTAAATTAATTAAAAAGGTACAAGAAAAAAATAATATAACAATTTTAGAAAATATGGAAATGATTGATGTTTTAGAAAATGAGAACCAATGTTATGGGATAGTGATACGTAATAAAAATAAAAAAAATATGTATATATATGCTTCCTATGTAATACTAGCAACTGGTGGGGTAGGTGGATTATATCCACACTCAACTAACTATGCTCATATTCAAGGAGATGCTATGCAAATAGCGATGAAACATAATATTAAATGTAAAGATATTGATTATGTTCAATTTCATCCAACAACTTTATATTCTCCTAAATCAGGTCAAAGATTTTTAATCTCTGAATCTGTTCGAGGCGAAGGTGCACTTTTATATAATAAAAACAAAGAGCGTTTTACAAATGAATTATTACCTAGAGATATATTGACTAAAGAGATTTATAAACAAATGAAAGCAGATAATCAACCATATGTTTGGTTATCAATGATGGATATTAAAGAAGTAGATATTGAGAAAAGATTTCCAACAATCATTGCTCATTGTCGTAAAATAGGGTATGACCCTAAAAAAGAATGGATACCAGTTGTTCCATCACAACATTATTTCATGGGTGGTATTGCGATTGACTTACAGGGTAAAACAAGTATGAAATGTTTATATGCTGCAGGAGAAACTGCTTGTAATGGAGTCCATGGAAAAAATCGCTTAGCTAGTAATTCGTTATTAGAAAGTTTAGTTTTCGCTAAACGAGCAGCTAAAGATATTATTGATCAAAAAAGAGAAACTTATGATTGGAAAAAAGCCGAAATAAGTAAAAAAGACATATGAGGAAACTAGAGAAAGTTTTATGTTTCAAAAACAATTATTACAAAAAATGGGAATAAAGGAGTAGCGATATGCAAATTCAAATAGATCAACTAATTTTAGAAGCATTAAAGGAAGATGTTACAGGAGAAGATATAACAACTAATGCTATTGTTTCAAAAGAAGCACAAGGAACAGTTACTTTATTAGCTAAAGAAAATGGAATAGTGGCTGGAATGGAAATATTTAAACGAGTGTTTACTTTAATAGATGAAGAAATAAGTGTGTTTTTTCATAAAGAAGATGGTGAAGAAGTAAACGTTGGTGATATTATGGCGACTATCACTGGTTGTGTACGCACTATTTTAACAGGTGAAAGAACAGCTTTAAATTATCTTCAACGAATGAGTGGTATTGCAACATATACTCGTTCTGTAGTAAAATTATTAGAAGGTACTTCAATCAAAGTGTTGGATACTAGAAAAACAATGCCCAATATGCGTATATTTGAAAAATATGCAGTAAAAGTTGGTGGTGGATATAATCATCGATATAATTTATCGGATGGAATATTAATCAAGGATAATCATATTGATGCTGCTGGTGGGATTACAGAAGCAATTACTAAAATTAGAGAATACATGCCATTTGTAAAGAAAATTGAAGTAGAAGTGGAATCAATGGAGCAGGTAAAAGAAGCAATTGATGCAAAAGCAGATATTATTATGTTAGATAATATGAATCCTAGTCAAATGCAAGATGCTATTATGTATATTAATAAAAGAGCGTTAGTAGAATGTTCAGGTAATATTACAAAAGAATCTATCAATTCTTTAAAAGATTTAGGTATTGATTATATATCAAGTGGAGCATTAACACATTCGGCACCAATATTAGATATATCTTTAAAACATTTAGTAATTCAAAAATAAGTGAGGAGAGCTATGACTAAAGAAGAACGTTGTAAAGCTATATTACAAACTTTATCAATTAGTGAAGAGGCAATTTCGGCAACAACATTAGCTAAAAAATTTGGTGTTAGTCGTCAAGTGATTGTACAAGACATCTCTTTATTACGCGCTAAAAATATTCCTATTATTGCAATGGCTAGAGGTTATATATTGAATATTGAAAAAGAATGTCAACGAATCATTGAAGTTCGACATAATGATAAACAAATAGAAGATGAACTAACAACAATCGTTGATTTAGGAGGAAAGATAATTGATGTATTTGTAAAACATCAATCTTATGGTACAATCTCTGCTGATTTAGCAGTTAAATCACGTCATGATGTTCAAAAATTTTTAATGGATATGAAAGAAGGAAAATCCAGTCCTTTAAAAAATTTAACTGATGAGCATCATTATCATACGATTGCTGCAGATAGTGAAGAAATCCTAGATCTTATTGAGAAAGAACTAAGCAATAAAGGATATTTAATAAAGAGGTAAATATTATGTTTAAAATAGGTGATTTTTCAAAATTAACACAGATATCAGTTAGAATGTTACGATATTATGAGAATAAAGGTTTACTATTACCAACGATGATTGATGAAGAATCAAAATATCGTTGGTATTCTGTTTCTCAAATAAAAGATGTTAATAAAATAAAAGTATTACGAGATATAGGATTTTTAGTAGATGAAATAAAACAGGTTTTACTTTTAAATGAAGAAGAATTTATTAAAGCAATTAAAGAACAGAAAGAAAAAATAAAAGAAGAAATAGTAAAACAACAAGGAATCATAAACAAACTAGATATTTTAGAAAAGACACTTAATAAAGAACATATTTTAGAATGGGAATACGAAGTAAATATTAAAGAAATACCAGAGTTAAATATCATTAGTTATCGACAAATAATGAACGATTATTACGATGAAGGAAATATTTGGAGAATACTAGGTAATTATATTAAAGATAACAAGATTGTAACTAGTGATGCACACTCTATCGCAATTTATCATACTAGTGAAGATATAGATGTAGAGGTTTGCTTTGTTGTTCCAAAGATAGAAAAAGATAATCCTCCTTTTTGTTATCGTGTCTTACCAGCAGTTAAAAAGATGGCCTATATCTTTGTTTATGGAAGTTTTGATAATATAGGTCCTAAATATCAAGAATTCGCATATTGGTTAGATATGAATAAATATGAGATTATTGGTAATGTAAGACAAATCGCTATCAACGGACCTTGGAATCGTGACCAAGAAGATGAATATTTAACAGAAATTCAAATTCCAATAAAATAACCCTTGACTCTGACATGATGTCACCCCTTAAGGTTGAAGTAGATAATAAGGAGGAAACAAGATGAGAGAATTTATTTTAGAGGAAATAGGAGTTATTTATAATGATTATGTAAATCCAAAAATTGTATTACATGAACAATATAAAGATGCTTTATTAGGAGTAGAAGGATTTAGTCATTTAACAATTCTATATTGGTTTGACAAATTAGATGTATCAGAGATTAGAGCTACCCATGTATTTGATAAACCCTATGTTCATGGACAGATGCTTTAGGAGTATTTGCGACAAGAGGACCTGTGCGTCCTAATTTAATCGCAATATCCAATATTCAAGTTAAAAATATAGATTATGATAAAGGAATCATATATATGTATTATATTGATGCTGAAGATGAAACACCATTACTTGATATAAAACCATATATCCCAAGTAATGATTGTATCAAGACATTTCAAGCTCCAAAGTGGTGTGCACATTGGCCAAAAAGCTATGAAGAATCTGCAGAATTTGATTGGGATAAAGAATTTACAGAAATGAAATAAACAAACATGTTATATATATTCGATAACCCATTGAAATTTTCTACGTGAAAAATAAACCCAGCAGTTAAGGAAACAAAAAACCACTTCTACAATAAAATGTAGAGGTGGTATATTATTATAATAGTTGAATTCCTTTTTCTTTACATGTAGATAATGTATCTTGGTCCCATAAAGAAGCTTGTACTTCACCAATATGAGCTTTTCTTAAAAAGAACATACAAAGTCTACTTTGACCAATTCCACCACCAACGCTTAATGGTAGGACGTCATTAATAACATTCTTATGATATGGTAAAGAGGTTCTTTCCATAGCATCGGCTTTCTCTAATTGTGCTAATAATGCTTTAGAATCAACACGAATTCCCATAGATGATAATTCTAAACCTTCTTCTAAGATGCTATTCCAAACAATGATATCACCATTCATTGTCCAATCATCATAATCTGGAGAACGGCCATCATGTCTTTCACCAGAAGCTAAGATATCACCAATTTGGAGTATACAAACTGCTCCTTTTTCTTTAGCGATTGCATTTTCTCTTTGTTTTCCATCGTATGTTGGATATTTGTTTTCTAATTCTTGTGATGTTATAAAATAAATTTCTTTTGGTAAAATAGTAACATCTAATTGTTGATACTTTTCTAACATTAAATCTTCAACATGTAACATAACATTATATATTTTTTTAACAATATTCTTAAAATATTCTAATGTACGATCTTCTTTAGAAATAATACATTCCCAATCCCATTGATCAACATACATAGAGTGAATATTATCCAAATCTTCATCTTTTCTAATAGCGTTCATATCTGTGTATAATCCAGTATGCATACCAAAATTATATCGATGTAAAGCATCTCGTTTCCATTTCGCTAAAGAATGAATGATTTCAATTTCATCGGTATCATTTAATTCATGCGAAGTAAATGATACTGGTGATTCAATACCATTAAGATTATCATTAAGTCCAGTGTTTTTTAATAAAAATAATGGAGCAGAAACTCTAGTTAAATGTAATTGTTTAGCTAATTCAATTTGAAATGTATCTTTGATTAATTTAATAGCTTTTTCAGTTTCTATTAAATCCAATTTTGCTTGATACCCCTTAGGAATAATGATTTTACTCATACGTATTTCCCCCTTATTATATATATTTGTTATTATATCATATTTATAAAAATAGAAAAGAAGAATATTTATTAAGATAATAAAAATATAATATTGACTTCAAGCATACTTTAAGCGTTATAATATAGAAAAGTGAGGAGGAACGTTTATGAAAAGAAGGAGTTTTCCAAAATTAGGAGTTAGTCCATCAATATTAGGATTTGGATGTATGCGATTTCCATTAAATAGTGAAGGAAAAATTGATGAAAAAGAATCAGAAAAAATGATTGATAAAGCCATGCAATCAGGAGTTACTTATATCGATACAGCATATCCATATCATAATGGGGATAGCGAACCATTTGTTGGTCGAGTATTAAAGAAATACGCAAGAGAAGATTTTTTCTTAGCTACTAAATTACCTATTTGGGAAGTAAGTAGTAAAGAAAATGCAAGGGAAATATTTGAAAACCAACTAAAGCGTTTGGATGTTGAATATGTAGATTTCTATTTATTACATGCTTTAGATGAAGATAAATGGAATAAAGTTATTTCATATGATTTAATTTCTTTATGCGAAGAATTACGAGATGAAGGCAAAATACGTTACATTGGGTTTAGTTTTCATGATGAATATCCTGTGTTTGAAGAAATTATTAATTATTATAATTGGGATTTTTGTCAATTACAATTAAATTATATGGATATGGATATTCAAGCTGGAATGAAAGGCTATGAATTAGCAGAGAAATTGAATATCCCAGTAGTTGTTATGGAACCTATCAAAGGTGGTTCTTTAGCCAATTTACCTGAAGATGTATCAACTATGTTAAAAGAATATAACGCCGATGCTAGCTTATCTTCATGGGCTTTACGATATGTAGGAACTTTACCAAATGTAAAAGTGATTTTAAGTGGTATGTCTACCTATGAACATGTAATTGATAATTTAAATACATTTATGGATTTCAAAGAATTAAATAAAGAAGAATTAGAAATGATTCAAAAAGTATCAGATACTTTAAAATCTAGAACCCAAAATGGATGTACTGGCTGTGAATATTGTATGCCATGTCCTGTAGGCGTAAACATTGCTTCTAATTTCCGTTATTGGAATAATGCATTTGTATATGATGACCATGAAACTTTCACTAAGGAATTAAAGGGATTAAAAGAAGCCTTTGCGGATGCTTGTATTGAATGTGGAGCCTGTGAAAAAATGTGTCCACAACAAATAAAAATTCGTGAGGATTTAAAAAGAGTTATTTCTTATGTAGGAAAGTAAAAGTATAGGTGACTATACTTTTTATTTCGTAACAAAATGGATACTTGTACCATATATTAAATTAGGTGATAAAATGAATACTTTAGATATTTTGCGAAAGCTATCTTCATCGAATCCATATGCCTATGCATCGATTCGTGGAGGAACAGTAGCTGGGAGTTTGTTAGCGTATGACTATCAAGATGGAACAATAATTATTGTAGAGGCAGAAGGATTACCTGTTACTGATTGTGAACAAGGAATACATGGGTTGCATATTCATGAAGGATCAAGCTGTGAAACAGTAGATGGAGTTCCTTTTGGCGGAGCAGGAGAACATTATAGTTTAACTTCTTGTCCACATCCATATCATACAGGTGATTTACCACCATTATTTTCAACAAAGGGTATTGCATGGATGGCAGTTTATACAGATAAATTCAAACCAGAACAAATCATTGGAAGAACAATAATTATACATCGTGATCCAGATGATTTTACTACACAACCAGTAGGACATAGTGGTGCGCGTATTGCATGTGGAGAAATTATTGAATTATATCGCTAAAAACATCTATTTTAGATGTTTTTATTGTAGTAATCAAACTTTTGGTTGACAAATATAAAATATATGCATAAAATAGCATTATAAATAAATGCTGTGATAAGAAAATAGTACATTATAATAATTGTTTAGAGAGAACTTGGTTGGTGAAAAAGTTTCAAGGATATAATGGAATACATCTTGGAGTAGAACGTTGAAGTCATAGTAGACGTCTCCGGTAACACCCGTTAACGTGTAATAGTATGAACTAGATAACTAGCGTACTTGATAAGGTTTATATAGTAATATATATATAAACTAAGGTGGTAACACGAAGCAATGGCTCTCGTCCGTATATAGGATGAGAGTTTTTTTATTTATAGAAAATATAGGAGGAAAATAAAATGATTATTGTAATGAAAAAAGAATCATCAACACAAGATATAAAAAAAATAGAAGATGTCTTATTATCAAAAGGATTAGAAGCGCATATATCAACTGGTGAAAAAACTACGATTATCGGTGTTGTAGGAGATACAACAGTTATTGATACAAGACAAA
>JBKEBJ010000153.1:0-1767 GCA_047973105.1 Coprobacillaceae bacterium
TTTAGATTTTCATTTATAAATGTTAATAGTAATTGATGCCATTCATATAGATGAACAAGAACATCTCTAATGTTATGATCACGATCTTCAAATGGAAATTCTTCTTCTTGTTTTTCTGGTGATAATTTATTGATTACATCCTGTAATTTATTGAAATTTGCTTCGCAGTCCTTAAGTAAGTCTATTTTAGTTGTTGGTCTTGCCATAATAATTCTCCTTTAGTTTTATTTTATTGGGTAACATACTTCACTAATCCAGTGATCTGGATTGTTGTCCATAGCCGGTGATACATGAGAGATAACCCATGTATGACCTTTTATTTTATAATTATTAACTTCTATCCATTTCGCAATTGCCATTGTTACTTGTGGCATTTGATCAAATGAACCATGAAAGATGACAGAGGCGACTATAGTTTCTGGTACTTCATAGAAAGTGATATCTTCAGTATCAGAATATAATTTATTAATAGTGCTTTGAATTTCGATATCGACTAGTTCCTCTTTAAATTCTTTATCATGATAAATACTGATACCGATACTGTTTGCTGGGAACTTGATTCGTTGCTTTTTTGATTCTTCATACATTTGTTGCCATAAGGCATGTTCATCTGAGAAATTCTTAACAGTCTTACGCATACTCATAACCTTTTGTTTAGGCATAATCTTATATTGTACATGATAGTTAATTATTTCTTTATGCTTAGATAATGTTGCTTGTAAACTTTCTAATTGTTTTGTTTGTGACTGAATGGCTTCTAATTCTTCTACTAGTTCTCTTTGACGTATTTCAAAGTAACTTTGGATATCTTCAATATCTTTATCTAGAATCTCTCGAATAATAGCTAAAGAAAATCCTAATTTTTTTAGAAGATTAATTTTATTAACTCGTTCCAATTGGTTTGCTGAGTAATATCGAAAGTTTGACATGTCATCAATAGTACTTGGCTTTAATAAGTCAATCTCATCATAATGACGTAACATTCGAATACTGGTGCTAGACAATTTAGAGAAATCACCAATCTTAAACATCATACCCCTCCTTTTTTTGTAGTGTTTTTTCTTTACAACTATAGTATAATATCTACCATAGTGGTAGAATCAAGAGAAAATTTAAAAAAAGTTAAAAAAGAGGGGAAATCATGCATAAAGTACTAATTATTGAAGATAATCAAGAGATAAATCATATGATACGTGACTTATTACAATTTCATCAAATACAAAGTGTTAGTGCATGTTCTGGGAGTGAAGGACTCTTATTGTTTGATAATAGCTTTGACTTAATAATATTAGATTTAATGCTTCCAGGAAGAACTGGAGAAGAAGTAATAAAAGAGATAAAGAGTGAAAATGACATTCCTATTATTATTTTAACTGCAGTAACAACAATGGATAGTAAGTTAGAGTTGTTTGATTTAGGTGCTGATGATTATATTGTTAAACCATTTCATGCTGAAGAATTACTAGCACGAATTAAAGTACAGTTACGTAAACTAAACAAACAAGAACTAAAAGAAGTCTTAACATATAAAGATATAGAGTTAAATATACAAAGTTTTGAAGTACATTGTAATAACCAAAAGATAACAATGTCTAAAATAGAATATTCATTATTAAAGATTTTAATGGAAAATCCAAATCAGGTATATACAAAAGATACATTATTTGAAATGGTTTGGAATCATGAAGACTCTGCTGACGATAACACATTAAATGTTCATATTAGTAAGATTCGTAGTAAGTTAAAAAAGGCCAATCCAGAAGAAGA
>JBKEBJ010000159.1:0-5783 GCA_047973105.1 Coprobacillaceae bacterium
AAATGATACTTTATGGAAACTAATTATCATGCTTGTCTTAGGAATGGTTGCGATTGTTGCAGGAAGCAATATTACAATTAATGCAGCAACGGTTATCGCAACAGATATGGGAATTAGTCAACGTATTATTGGCTTAACAATTGTTTCTTTTGGAACTTCATTACCAGAACTAATCACATCAGTAACTGCGGCATGGAAAGGGAATAATGATATTAGTGTTGGAAATATTATTGGAAGTAATATTTTTAACATCTTATTTGTTTTAGGAACAACAGCTCTAATTGCACCTAATGGAATTGCTTTTTCATCAACCTTTATTATTGATGGTATTATTGCTATTGCAGCAGTAATTGTGTTTTTCGTATTTGTTAATAAAGAGTTATATTTACGAAAAATTGGTGCAATTGTTATGTTAGGATGTTATGCTGCATATTTCATTTATATACTGTAATGGGGAGGGATTTTTTAAAATCCCTTTTTGTACACAAAAAAAGACAATTTTTTTTGGAAAATTAAAATTTTCACATAACTTCAACAACCACAATGGTGTTAGCGTTTTCAGAAAAATGTATTGATTTTAACACAGTAAAAAAATGTCAAATTAGTACTTGTAATTTTCAACTACTTAATGTAAACTATGCAATGTAAACAAATTAAAATTTTCACAAAAGATATGGAGGAAGTA
Source organism: Coprobacillaceae bacterium (assembly GCA_047973105.1). GTDB lineage: Bacteria > Bacillota_I > Bacilli_A > Erysipelotrichales > Coprobacillaceae > CAKVJS01. The sequence goes on from JBKEBJ010000159.1 coordinate 686, forward strand.
AAAATGGCAGAAAAAAAATCTGTTAATACTAAAGTAGAGCCAACAAATGAAGAAATTGATGTTCATATTGATGGCCTAATTACTAAAGCTTTAAAAGCATTAGACAAATTCGAAGATTTCACACAAGAACAAGTGGATCATATTGTGGCTAAATGTTCCGTTGCAGGATTAGATGCACATGGTACTTTAGCAGAAGCAGCAGTCAAAGAAACTGGAAGAGGTGTTTTTGAAGATAAAGCTGTTAAAAACTTATTTGCATGTGAATATGTAACAAGTAATTTACGTCATTTAAAAACAGTAGGAATTATTGATGAAGATCCTTTAACAGGAATTACTGAAATTGCTGAACCAGTAGGTGTTGTTTGTGGTATCGTTCCAACAACAAACCCAACTTCTACAGTTATCTTTAAATCATTAATCGCATTAAAAACAAGAAACCCAATTATTTTCTCATTCCATCCATCTGCACATGAATGTTCAGTAATGGCAGCGAAAGTAATCTTAGATGCAGCTGTTGCAGCTGGTGCCCCAGAAGACTGTATCCAATGGTTAGGTGTTAAATCAATGTATGCAACTAGTGCATTAATGAAACATCCAGGTGTTGCTACAATTCTTGCAACTGGTGGTAACGCAATGGTTGAAGCAGCTTACTCATGTGGTAAACCTGCATTAGGTGTAGGTGCTGGTAACGTACCTGCATATGTAGAAAAATCATGTGTATTAGATAGAGCAGTAAATGATATCGTATTATCTAAATCATTTGATAATGGTATGATTTGTGCTTCTGAACAAGCTGCAATCGTAGATCAAGAAATCTATAGTGATTTCTTAAAAGAAATTAAAAGATTTAAAGTTCATTTTGTAAATAAAGAAGAAAAAGCTAAACTTGAAAAATTCATGTTTGGTGTAGAATCAGGAGCTAAAAACGTTAACGAAGCAAGATTAAATGCTTCTATCGTTGGTAAACCAGCTGTTGAAATTGCAGAAGGTGCTGGATTCAAAGTACCTGCAGATACACAAATTCTTTGTGCAGAAGTAAAAGAAGTAGGACCAAATGAACCATTAACTAGAGAAAAATTATCTCCAGTATTAGCTATTTTAAAAGCTAAAAACACAGAAGATGGTATTGCTTTATCAGCTGCTATGGTTGAATTCAATGGTTTAGGGCATTCTGCTGCAATTCATACACAAGATCATGAAATTTCTAAGAAATTTGGACATGCTGTAAAAGCTATCCGTATTATTGAAAATGCACCATCTACATTCGGAGGAATCGGTTCTGTTTATAACGCATTCATTCCTTCATTAACATTAGGATGTGGGTCTTATGGACATAACTCAGTATCAAATAACGTTAGTGCAGTAAACTTATTAAATATTAAGAGAATAGGGAGACGTAATAACAATATGCAATGGGTTAAACTTCCTCCAAAAGTATACTTTGAAAAAAATTCAATTCAATATCTAAGAGATATGAAAGATATGGAAAAAGCTATGATTGTTACAGACAGAGGAATGTACAATCTAGGTTATGTAGAAAAAATTGAAAATGTAATTAGAAGAAGAAGAAATAAAGTAGATTTAGAATTATTCTTTGATGTAGAACCAGATCCAAGTTTTGATACAGTAGAAAAAGGATTAGAAGTTATGAATAACTTCCAACCAGATTGTATTATCGCATTAGGTGGTGGATCTGCAATGGATGCCGCTAAAGTTATGTGGTTATTATATGAAAACCCAGAAGTTAACTTTAATGATATCAAACAAAAATTCATGGACATTAGAAAACGTGCTTTCAAATTCCCTGAATTAGGTAAAAAAGCTAAATTTATAGCAATTCCAACAACTTCAGGAACAGGTTCAGAAGTTACACCATTCTCAGTTATTACAGATACTAAAGAAAATAAAAAGTATCCACTAACTGACTATGCATTAACACCAACTGTTGCAATCGTAGATCCAGAATTTGTAATGACATTACCAGCATCTATCGCTGCTGATACAGGAATTGATGTATTAACACATGCAGTTGAAGCATATGTATCAATTTTAGCATCTGACTTTACAGATGGATGGGCTAAACAAGCTATTAAATTAGTATTCGATTACTTAGAATTATCAGTAAAAGAAGGAGCTAAACATCCAGTAGCTAGAGAAAAAATGCATAATGCTGCAACAATTGCAGGTATGGCATTCGCTAATGCGTTCTTAGGTATGAACCACTCATTAGCTCATAAGATTGGTGGAGAATTCCACGTACCTCATGGACGTACAAACGGAATCTTATTACCACATGTAATTAAATATAATGGAACAATTCCAACTAAATTAAATATTTGGCCAAAAATTGAAAGTTATAAAGCAGACAAAAAATACATGGAGTTAGCACAATTAATTGGATTAAATCCAAAAACACCAGCAGAAGGTGTACAAATGTTCGCTGATGCATGTGAAGAATTATGTATTAAAGTAGGATTACCAAGTAACTTCAAATCTCAAAACTTAGATGCTAAGGAATGGGAAGAAGCAACTCATAGAATGGCTATGAATGCTTACGAAGATCAATGTACTCCAGCTAATCCTAGAATGCCTATGGTTAATGATATGGAAGAAATTTTAAGAATCACTTGGGATTACGAAAGTAAATTCGCGAAAAAATAATAATATAAAGGAGCTGTAATGTGCAGCTTCTTTTTTTATGAAAAAGTGAGGTAGCTTCTTTTACTACATTATTATGATATTTATGTTGTCATATTTTTTAATTGTATAACACATAAAAAACAAGAATTAAATAAATGTCAAAAATTCACGTGTTTTTATAGGAGATATACATATTAAAATATGATAAGATAAAATAAAGAATGCACAATAAACTTTGTTGACTTAAGAATAAAGTTAAAGTATAGTGGTTTAATAGGTGATAACAATGAAGAAAATAGCGTGGCTTTGTTATGGAGTGTTTTTTATAGCTTTTGGCGTACAGTTATGGTATGCAATGTCAGAAGTATTAACTTTCACAACAATTGGAAAAATAAGTATTGTTTCTATACAAATCATTATGTTGATTTTAGGAACATTAGCAAATATACAAACATTATCAGGACAACAGAGAAAGAATGATATTCGATTCGCTCAAATAATCATATTTCTAATTTTTTTAGGTAATTTAGGTTACTTACTGTTTTTTGATAGTGATTTTGGTCGTACAAATCATCAAGATTTTTATACATTTTCAGAATATTTTCAATTAAATGTAAATTTGTTACCATTTAATACAATCAATTTATACTTAGATGGATATCGTTCTGGGGTCATAACTTGGTCAGCTATGATAATAAATTTAATAGGAAATATAGTAGCGTTTATGCCTTTTTCTTATTTTATGCCATTACTTTTTAAGTCACAAAGAAAATTTATAGTGTTCTTTATTACAATGTTAGGTATAATTATAAGTGTAGAAGTAACACAAGTTTTAATGCAAAGTGGATCTGGTGATGTAGATGATTTGATTTTGAATATGATAGGAGTCATTTTAATCTATTTATTATTTAAGATTCCTGTATTAAATAGATTGATCTATGGAGTCGATAATCGTGAATAATATTCAAAGAGCAGGAATGGATATTTTAGTCGGTATTATATTAGTGGGTATTGGCATTATTGCTTATATACAGGAAAAACTTTTTATGGTTCGTGTTTTTGATATGCTTGGATATATATTTGTAATCCAGAGCATTTTTAATTTGTATCAATATTTTATTCATCGAAAAGAAGCGTTACAATTGCCAAGTATTATAATAACTATGTTAATTGGAATAGGGATTCTTTTGTATACAGATATCCCTGTTTATTTATTAGTGGTTCTATTTGCTATTTATGTCACCTTTCATGGTGTTGCCCGTTTCTTGATTTATTGGAATTATAAAGAAAATAAAGTAACAGGAAGACTATTAATATTAATAATTTCGATTATTTTATTAGTTATTGGTTTAGCTACTTTAATATCACCTAGAATGAATACCAATCAAGTTATTAGAATTGTCGCAATATATGTAGTTTTATTAGGAATGCGCTATATCAAAGATGGAATATTAATCATTGTCCCAGAAAGTAAAAAAGATATTTTTAGAAGAAAAATAAGAATTAGTTTACCAATATTTATGACAGCTTTATTGCCTAAAGTAATGATGGACTATGTTAATGATAAAGTAGCAGTAGAATCACCAACAGAAATAAAAAATACAAACAAAAATATAAATCTAGAAATATTTATTCATGCAAGTGGAAAAGGATACGGACAAGTAGGGCATTGTGATATTTGTATTGATGGAGAAATAATATCTTATGGAAATTATGATTACTATTCGACCAAGTTATTTGAAATGATGGGAGAAGGAGTGTTAATCATATCTAAAAAAGATATTTATTTACCTTTTTGTATTCATGAGAGTGATAAAACTATCTTTGGTTATGGAATGCATTTAAATCCGACGCAATTACGTTCTGTTAGAAAAGCAGTGGCTGCCATGAAAGCAAATAGTTATCAATGGTACCCACCAGCCTATTTTGATTCTTCAATTAAAATAGATTATGCAAGTAGGTTGTATTTAGAAACAAAAGCGAAATTCTATAAATTCAAAAAAGGTAAATTCAAAAAATACTTCGTTTTAGGCAGTAATTGTGTATTACTTGCAGAGAATCTAATAGGTAGAATAGGACAGGATATTATCAATATTAATGGAATTATATCACCAGGACATTATCAAGATTATTTAGAGAAAGAGTACTATAAAAAAGATAGTCAGGTTGTTGCTAGATATATTTATAATAAAAATTCATTAGTTCATAAGTAATTCATACTTATTGTTTAATATAGGTCTTGTCAATAGATGACAAAGCAGAACATAGATGACCCCTCTCCCAAAAATCATCTATGTTCTTTTTTGCGAACTAGAGAGAAACTTTTGCATATATTACTAATAAGAGCTAACTATATAAAAATCAAGTGTTTTGATGAAAAATTTTGAAAATATAAAGTATTTGATTATGTTAGCTTAAAATCCATGAGATCTTTGAAAGTGTGAATATTTTTGTATTT
>JBKEBJ010000178.1:0-3807 GCA_047973105.1 Coprobacillaceae bacterium
ATTGCTAGAGTAACAAATGAAAATGATTACTTATTCAAAAGATTTTTGAATAAAAAAGAAGCTACATTTACCATTGATATTTCTGTTAATGGAGTATCATATGAAATATATGCAGTGTTGGCATCACAAGTTAGCGAAGTTAATTATGGTGTAATAAAAGATTATTCATTTGTACTAAATATATCTAGCAGAGCACTACAATACGAGCAAATAATCGAAAGCACAGAAGAAAACCCAAACGACAAGTATAATGTTGCCCAGTATAACATTTCAAGATACTCTAGTCTCAAAACATTAGGCGAGTTCTCATTCAATTTTGAAAACAACGCAGATACAGAGTGTTACTTTTTAATTAAAGGAAATGGAGTGGGAAGCGATGTAGTTTTTTACATAAATAACAAGGAAATATCTTTTGATTTTGAATCTCTACTATTGACTGATACATTTGAATATTCAAATATACCATTAAACTTGGAACTTAAGATAAATGGTATAAGGAGAATTGATGCTGTAAATTTATCGTCTAATACGTTTATTGCTGACACAAAAATAGGACTAAACAACGTACTAATTAAGGGACTACAAAATGCAGAAGTAAGTATTGTAAAAGGATATAAGATAATATGATACTCTATGTTATCGATGGGTCTAAAAATGTTATTTCATTGAAAGGTTGGCTAGAGGCATCAGATGATACTGCACTGAGAATTGCAGCTGATAGAGAAGCATACTCAACAATCGAAGCAGTTGGTGATTGTGCTAATCTAGTAAGGGAATTCGATATCATTAAAATCGAAAGCAATCATGGTATATTTTGGGGTGGAGTCACAGAATCAGAGTTGACAAAGAAAGGTCAAAAGACTGTAAAAATCACTTTCGGAATGTGGTTAGATTTTATAAACTTGGATGTCGACAAAATCACTGCTGAAGATATCGGGTTCAATGGTAATGTTAATCAAATTATAACTGCATGGATGAATCAAATGTTTAAGTATAATATCACTGATAATGGATGGACGTCTCCTTTAAGGAGGTTTTATGGTGATCAAAATATAAAAGGTATATTTTGGTTTCAAGATAATCAACTTCCTTTTGCACAAGCATTCAGGCAACTGTATAAGCAGGGAATATGTCCGTTGTTTAGAATTGAAGGAAACAATATCATGATTGATTTAGATTATGAAAAGTTACAAGAAATATCAATCAACATGGAAGATACATTAGATTATAGTGTTTCACTGAAAAATGATGTTTTTAATTGTGTCTTACCTCTTATTGAGTTAAAGGATGGAACAAAGTCATTTATAGCCAAGAGGTTTTTAACTCCTGAAGGTAATGTTATAACAAATGTAACTGACATTTCGCAAATCATTACACCTATAAAATCGGTTATAGAAACATTTAGCTATGACACATACAGTAGCATAAACTATGCAGAAATAGATAATTTCTTGACATCACAATCATATGCTAATAATGCAGTGATAAAGATAAATAAAGATTATTTCTTCTATGATATTTTTGATTCTAATATATTTAGGAATATTGGTAGAGAAGTAAGATTATATTTAAATGAGTATGATATTAACTTAAGATCAGTAATTAATGAAATAGAAGTAAAAAATGATGTTATTACATTTACATTAGGTTTATCAAATACTCGTCTTTTTGACAGAATAAGGAGGAAATAGTATGGCTTTTATAGAAACTAAGGCTAATCAAATAATTATAGATCAGGCAGTGGCGTCTGGTGATTATTTAAATTTAGGTAATGGATATATACCATTTTACGGGTCTGAGTTTGAAATAACATTTTCAGGAAATCAGTTGTATATAGGAACAGGAATGTTGTCACAAGAAGGTGTCAAAGTAATTAATGATTCACCAATAACAGTGAATATAGATCCTATATCATCAGGAACCACTGAAAATAAAGTGTATTTAGTTGTAGATATGAGTGATCCAGATAATGTAGGGACTACCACTTCGCTATCTACAGTTACTTTACCAAAAGATGATTTGTTTGCACTGTTTGATAATGGTATAGCAAATATCGAGATAGGAACATTCACTCTTGGTTCATCAGGAATAATAGGAGTTAACAAGACAATTAAAACTGCGCAAAGTGGATTGTCTATTAGAACAATTATTTATAATCAAAAAACAAATCTTACAACAAATACGATTATTATTCCAAGTTTAGAATCATATGATTTGATTATGATTGAATATGCTCCTACAAACAAATCAGGAACAAATGGACCTCATGGAACTGTGACAATCGAAAAATCAATGCTAGATAATTTAATATCTAGTGGAGAAACCATAGGATTAGAAGCATATAGGAGTTCAAACGTATTCACAAATGTAAGGTTGAAATTTAACTCGTATGTATCAATCACAGCTAGTCATCTTGATTATGGAACCAGCACAGATGGATGGCCTAATATGGCACTATTGAAAATTGTAGGAATAAAACTATAAGAAAGGAAAGATAAATATAATATGAAAAATTTAAAATCTAAAGAATGGTGGGAGGCTGCAGGTACGAGAGCAGTTAGAACAATGGCACAGACATTTATTGCAGTAGCTGGAACAGCAGCAATCTTAACTGAGGTTGATTGGGTATATGTAGGATCAGCAGTTGCTTTATCAGGTATATTATCACTAGCTACAAGCTTATCAGGTCTACCAGAGGTTAACGAAACGAAAGTATAAAATCAATGGATGGTTTAATGGGATGGATAAGCACATTGACGGGAGGAATCGTTTTATTTCTGATAAAGGAGTTATATAAAACGAGAAAACACAATAAAGTTTTAGAAAAGGATTTAGAGGAAGAAAAAGCAAAAAATGATGAAAATCATACCAAAGCACTATTATGTGTTTTGAGAACTGATATTCTACATGATTATCACAAATATAGAAAACGTAAATCTATATCATCATATGGCAAAGAAAATATGCTAATGGCTTATGAAAGTTATAAGAAACTAGGCGGTAATAGTTTTATTGATTCGTTAATACGAGATATTAATTTACTACAAGTAAAAAATGAAAAAAGTGAAGGCGAATAGCCTTCTTTATTATGAAAGGATGATTAAATGATAAAAGTAATAGAAAGTCTGATTCCTTTGGGAACAGCAGCTAGACCTGGAATTAAGAGAAATGGATATTTAGGTATTACAATTCACAACACTGACAACTTCAATGTTGGGGCAAATGCAAAGGCTCATATGCTGTATCAAACAGTTAATGGAGGACAAAATCAAGAAGTATCTTATCACTATGTAGTTGACGATAAGGAAGCATACAGGTTAGTACCTGAATCTGAAATCACTTGGCACGCAGGGGATGGATTTAGTGGTAATGGGAATAACAAAACAATTTCTATCGAGATATGCTGTAATGCAGATGGCGACATCAAGAAAGCGACTGACAACGCAGTAGAGCTATGTAAGGACATCATTAAGAGTCTAGGTGGTAAACTATACCAGCATTCCGATTGGAGTGGTAAGAACTGTCCTAGTCAAATTAGAGCAGGGAAGCCATACAGTTGGAATGAATTTGTAAAGAAGGTTGGTTCATCAAATGGGAATATATCAAATGGAGGGACTGGAACTTCTAAAAAAGTATATCAACTTAATGATGTGAAAAAAGTGAATGGAATTTGGCAACTTAAATGTAATGCATTAGTTCCTGTTGCTTTTTCATGGAATGATAACGGAATCCCATTGGATGATATTGATTTTACTGATTCAAAAGGTAATAGACTAGGTAATCAACAATGGGATGGATCACAAAGAT
>JBKEBJ010000131.1:0-1570 GCA_047973105.1 Coprobacillaceae bacterium
ACTTTTGAATACTTGTTAACATTAGATTACACTTGTCTCTATATAGATTCTGTAATTTCATAAGATGTGACTTCATATCTGTTTGTTTTAGAAATTCAGCCATTACACTTTGAGCCCAAGCATTAGTATGCACATCATTAACTTGTTTTGCAATAGTACATTTCTGAATAAAATCTTTATTCGCTATCATTGCAGCAACACGCATTCCGGGTGCAATAATCTTAGATAAGCTTTGTGCGTATATAACAATTCCTTTTTCATCAAATGATTTGATTGATGCAATGTCCTCGGCTTGAAAACGCAAATCTCCATAAGGATTATCTTCTAATATCATGACATCATATTTCTCTGCTAAATCATATATCTTCTTTCTTTTTTCATAAGATGTGGTAATACCGGTTGGATTTTGAAAGTTAGGAATTGTATATATACATTTAGGTTTTGGTATATTTTGTAGTGCAACTTCTAATTTTTCAATATTCATCCCGTCTGCTTCCATTGGAATTCCAATTAATTCAGCACCATTACTTTTAAAGGCATTTAAAGCCCCCAAGAAACTTGGTTCTTCACAAATGATATAATCACCCTCATTGCATAAAACCTTCGCTACGAAGTCCATAATTTGTTGTGAGCCAGAAGTAATTAGAATATCATCACTTTCCTTCAATATAATATTGCTATTAAGCATAAAATTAATAATTTCTGACTTCAACGCTATATTACCTTCTGTAACCCCATATTCTAAAACGCTTAAAGGATTATCCATTAAAATTTTATTTGAAATAGTTGCAATCTCTTTTATCGGAAAAGACTCACTAGCAGGATTCCCACCACCAAAACTAATCATCTCAGGATCCGACATCATTTTTAAAATTTCACGAATTGCTGAAGCTTTCACTCCAGAAATTCTATTTGAATATACTTGTTTCATGATTTTCCCCCTTTATTTATAATTTATTATATACTAAACAAAGAATAATGCAAATACTCTGTAAATAGTTCTAAAAATAGGTATAATATTAATTGGAGGTATAATTATGCAAGCACTATTTTTAGTATTACATAAAGTTGAATGTTTACAAGATGTTTTAGTTGCACTACAAAATGAAAATATTACGGGTGGTACCATCATAGAAAGTAGTGGGATGATGAATACTTTAAAATCATATGATAACTTTTTAATTGACTCACTTCGTATTTTTTTAGAGAATCCTAGAGAAGAAAGTCGTGTTATGTTTTTTATCTTGAAAGATGAGGATATTGAGAAAGCTAAAAAATGTATTGATATTGCTCTAGGGGGGATTGATAATCCAGATACAGGTATAATGTTTGGAATTAATTTAAGTTTTGTTGAAGGGCTTAAAAAAGTATAGTTAACTAACAAAAATAAAAAAAAGGTGATAGAATATTCAATTATTCTATCGCCCCTTTTTTATTGAAGTATCCTTTAAAAAGAATAAAAAAAAGAACTGGCAGCTTGCTATTGTCGCACTTTCGCACTATCTTCGCCGTTATGATGCTTGACTTCTGTGTTCGGTATGGGTACAGGTATTTCCATCATGCTATCACT
>JBKEBJ010000300.1:0-4712 GCA_047973105.1 Coprobacillaceae bacterium
TTTCAATTATTAGAAGTGGTAAAGAGTAATTTAGAACAAAGTGGTTTCGGAATACCAATTATTGCTGATTCAGGGAATGGTTACCACTTGTTATATAATGTTAATTTTGAAAACTCAGAAGAACATAAAATAATGGTTGAAGAGTTGTTAAAATTGTTAGACTTAATGTTTAGTACTGATGAAGTGGATATAGATGTTAAAGTATTTAATCCTTCTCGTATTACTTCTTTGTATGGAACATTGAAACAAAAAGGTTCTAATACTAAAGAAAGGCCACATAGAATAAGTAGGATTATAACAACTGATTATAGTAATACAGATATAGAAGTTATTAAAGAATTTATTAAAAATTTTAAATATATTAGTGATGATGATGTAACGATTGAAAATAAAAAAACTAAATATTTTAATTCAGACTTTAATTTAATGGAGTGGTTAGAGAAACATAATATATCTTATAAGTTACTTAATAAAATGTATAAGTCTGAATGGAATATGTACAGACTAGAAAAATGTTATTTCAACAATGAACATGATGCACCAACGCTATTAGAAAAGAATGGGTATGTAAAATATAAGTGTCATCATAATTCATGTAGTAGTAATACATTTAAAAAAATGGTTGAACAGATTAGTCCAGATGATGTGAAGAAAATTATTAGCAGCAAAAGAAAAAAAAGCGATTTGGACCAGTTTCATTGGTTTAATGTAAAAGGAGTACCTACTAAAGTAATTGATATTAGAGTCGCTAATCATATATTAAAAAATCATAATTTAATAATGCTTAATGGTAAACTATATTTTTATGAAAATGGTGTATTTAAAGTTGATAGTGATGATATAAAAGTTAAAAATTTAGTTAAGGATTGTATCTTTGAGGATTTTGTTACTTCAAGAAAAGTAATAGCTATTGTTTCACTTATTAAAGATGATGAATCAATTCATATAGATAAGGTAAACAAATATGAATCGCATATTATTAATTTTAAGAATGGTATGGTTAATGTTTTGACTGAAGAATTACTAGAGCATGATCCTAAATATTTATCAGTGAATCAGATACCACATAATTATATAAAAGGTGGGAAATTAGAAGATACAACATTCTATAAGTTTTTAGAAAGTAGAATACCAGATGGCGATGATAAAAAAATGTTGTTTGAGTTTATGGGATATTGTTTAACTAAAGATTTTATATTTCAAAAAATGATGTTTATTCAAGGTGTAGCAAATAGTGGTAAGTCAAACATTTTAAATTACATTATTCATTTAGTAGGTGAGCATAACTGCGTATCTACACCAATGCAGATGTTTAGTAACAATAGATTTGCTACAAGTAATTTATTAAATAAAAATTTATGTTTTTATGCAGATTTACCTGATGAGGATTTAGATGATGTTGGTACTATAAAAACAATGACAGGTGGCGACTATATAAGGGCAGAGTATAAAGGTGGTAAAGCGTTTGAGTTTAGAAACACTGCTAAATTACTTTTTACTTGTAATAGAGTACCTAAAGCATATAAAGAAAAATCAAATGGGTTATATCGTAGATACTAAGTTATTCCTCTTGGTACAGCAGGTGAGTATCTCGATCATCTAAATAAGAATTTAGTAAGTGATGCTGAAGTTGTTATATATTGGATATTGAAAAATTTAAGAAATGCTTTGAAAAGAAAAAATATATTTGAATCTAAAAATAATAATATTAATATTCAAAAAATAAGAAACATATCAGACTCAATACAAGATTTCTTATTTCAAACGTTTATAGAAACTGATAGTGAACACTATACTATTCCTGAACATGACGAAGCAATAAAGAGCGGAAGAATTAAAAGAAGTGCTTTATATTATAGATATATTGAGTTTTGCGAAAAGGAAGAAATTAACCCAGTAAAAAAAGGGAAGTTTTTTGAAGCATTAGAATCTAATGGTATTGAAGCAAAAAAAATTGATGGATATTTCACTTTTAAAATAGATAAAATCATTAAATCTTTTTAATTAAAAACGCTCTAAAAATAGTGGCAAAAAACTAAATTTTTCAATAATTTCACTTAGAGGCTACTTTTTTTTACAGGTAAAATAGCATATGCAAAAAAGTAGACTTGAAAGAAAAAAAAGATGATTTGTTGCAAAATTATACACCAAAAAGTGTGATTGTGTTTAGAAATGCCCTAAAAAAATAATCGATTAAATAGAGGTTTACGTGCAGTTTAAGGGCATAAGGGTATATATTTATTATATTTAATATATATAAATAAATAATAATATATATATATAAGCCTACAACAGTGTAACAACAAAACACAAAAACAGTTTTGAAAAAATGCCCCAAGAATGAGAGTTGAAAAAAAGTCACTTGGTTAAAAAAAAGATAGGAGGATAAACAATGAAAAATACATTACCAAATTTAAATAATCATTTGTTTGAGCAAAGGAAAGACATGGAACGAATATATGTCAAAAGAAGCACAAGACAAGACAAGGCAAGACAAACAACATTTAAAAAAGGTAATATTCCATTATCTAAAAAGCCGATTGGCTCAGAATATATTGATAAAGATGGATATCTTTATATCAAAACAAAAGATACTGGTAAAAGACTTGGAAGAACTGGAATGTGGCAAGCGTATCATATATTGGTTTGGGAACAGTATAATGGTGAGTTACCAAAAGGTCATATAGTTATATTTTTAGATCAAGATAAAAGTAATTTTAGTATTGATAACTAAAAAGCAGTAGACAGAGCTGAGTTATTGATTTTGAACAAAAAAGGATTAATTTATCAGGATAGCAACTTAACAAATTCAGGAGTAAGTATAGCGAAATTAATTAATAGACAAAATCATATTAAGCGTAAAAGAATATAAAAATCATAGATTTAGTAAAGGAGCAAAATATAAATGGATAGATTGATTAATTACTTATTTAGAAAGTATAATCACAACTTTAGAATACATTATGAAGATACAACATTAACCATTGAGGTATGGCATCCTTTTAAACAATTTACCTATAGCACTAAAAATAGAAAATGGTTAAACTCAAGTGCAGGGCAAGAAATGACAGAAGACTTGTATGAATTGTCTGAAAATTTGTTTTTCCCCGAAAAATGTGAATAAGTATTAATAATAAGTAAATAAAAAAAGAAAGTTAGGAGCGATGCAATGAAAGTTACTAAACATGGTTCAAAAAGAATAAAAGAAAGATTAAATATTAAAAAATCTAGTCACGATCGATTAGCAAATGCAGCTCTTAAAAAAGGTTACAGACATAATCAGATAAAAGGTAATTTAAGAAAGTGGATAGATAAACAAATATTAAATAAAGACATTAAGCATAAACCTATAGTTTATAACAGTAGTTTATTTATTTTTTCAGTATCAGGCAACAAGCTTATAACTGTTATTAAACTTCCAACTAATTTACAAAAGAACATTAACGACTATATCATAAAAGCTAAGGAGATGTAAGATTTGAATAATGCAAAACTAAATGATGTTCTTCATCAAATTATCAATTTGCCAAGCTTTGAAAAGTCAGCAAAAAGATATTATGAAAAATATCAACAGTTAGAAGAATATACTGGAGTTAAATCAATTTCAATGGATCAAATTATTATATCAGGTGAAGGAAAGTCATACGCTGATATAATAATGGAAAAAGATAAACATTATAATAATTATTTGCATTTTAAGAATAAAGTTGATGATTGTTATAAAATGTTAGAAGTTTTAGATGAAGAAAAAAGAAGCTTAATTATTGATTGGTATACTACACCAAAAAACTATCGAAAGAAAGCTGATGAATTTGCAAAGGAAAGAGGATTAAGCAGAAGGTTATTCTTTTATTATAAAAGTGAAGCATTAAAAAAATTGGTTGAATTTAACAAATAAATCAGTTGCACTCTCCTTGCACTCTTTAAGCTGTTTTTCATGATATTATGTTAATATATCAAATTGCAGATAAATAAGGTGTTTGCTATTTGATATAAATTGTTTATCTGTTTTTTTATTTATCTATCTTTCTACATAATAAATTGGAATTAGGACTTTTGTTAAGTCCTTTTTCTATACCAAAGAAAAGGAGCAATAATATGTCGGAAAAGAAAACCACAAAAGAAAAAGAATATACAGTTATCGCAGACTTACTGAATGTAAGAAATAGTAAAGGCGAGGTTGTAAAGCAAATTGAAAAAGGTTCAATTTTTAAAGGAACAAAAAAAGGTGACAAAATTATAAACGAAGATGGCAACACTATAGTTGCTAAGTATGTTAAGTAAGAAGGAGGATATTTATGGATCAGGAAGAAAAGAAACTAGAAGAAACTAAAGTTGATGAATCAAAAACAGAGGATAAGACAGAATCATCTACAGAAAAAACATTTACACAAGAAGAGGTTAATGGTTTAGTTGCAGCGGCAAAAAGAGATATCAAACAGCCTTTTGATGAATTATTCAAAGATTTAGAGGTAAGTAATGTTAATGAACTGAAAACAGCTATAACGAGTTTACAAGATCAAAATAAAAAAGGTCAGTTAAATACTATAAAAGTTAAGTCATTAGCAGAAGCTGGACTAAACATTGATTTAGCAGATGTTATAAAAGGTGACGATGAAGAAACGATTTTACAAAATGTATTAAAAATATCTGAAACACTAAAGACAAATGCAACAGTAACTGATCCAGTAGTTAATGTTGAGAAAACAACA
>JBKEBJ010000302.1:0-11966 GCA_047973105.1 Coprobacillaceae bacterium
TTGAAGACAAAAGATGTTAACTTTACCTATGGACAAATGTCAATATTAACAGATATAAATATACAGTTTGAAAGAGGCAAAGTACATGCCATAATTGGTAGTTCTGGTAGTGGAAAAACAACGTTATTATCTATTTTATCGGGAATTACTAGTTACCAAGAAGGAAGTATTTTATATAATGGTGAAGACTTATCAAAATTGTCATTAGATAAATATCGTAAAGAGACAAGTATTATTTTTCAAAATTATAATCTAATATCCTATTTAAGTGCTATTCAAAATATTGTTATTGCTTTGGATATCTCAAAAACAAAAGAAGACAAGAAAGAAAAGGCAAAACAGTTATTAGAACAAGTAGGGATTCCAGAAAAAGACTGGAATCGTTCTTGTGTTAAACTATCTGGTGGACAACAACAAAGGGTAGCGATTGCTAGAGCGTTAGCGATAGATAGTACTATTATTTTCGCTGATGAACCAACTGGTAATTTAGATAGTAAAACCGGAAATGATATCACTAATTTATTATGTAAAATGGCAACCAACTATAATAAATGTGTAATATGTGTTACACACGATATCAAATTTAGAAAGAAAGCAGATATTGTATATTCACTACAAGATGGTACAATAATAACAGACTAAAAAGTATAGGAGTTATATATGGAATATCAAATATTAGTAATTGAAGATGAAAGGCCAATACAAAGAGCGATTGTTAGCTTTTTAAGACGTGAGGGATATACAGTAGAGAGTAGTAGTGATGGTAGAGAAGGATTATCGTTAGCTTTAGAAAAGGAGTATCACCTAATCTTATTAGATATGGTTCTTCCTTCATTAGGTGGAGAAGATGTTTTGGTAGAATTACGTAGACATAAAAAAACACCAGTGATGATTATAAGTGCATTACAAGATGAATTGATTCAATTAGAAGCATTTGAACAAAAAATAGATGATTATGTTGTTAAACCATTTTCAATGAACATATTACTATGTAAGATTTCTGCCTTATTACATCGTATTTATCCAATTCAAGAAGAGACTTTATACAGTGATGATATTCGTTTGTTAGTTAATAATTACGAAGTATATAAAGGAAGTCAAAGAATTGAATTCACAGCTAAAGAATTTGAACTTCTTCAAATTTTAATGACCCATAAAGGAAGAGTATTTACCAGAGAAGAACTATATACTAGTATTTGGGGATATGATGCATATGGAGATACCCGTACTATTGATGTTCATATTGGTAAAATACGTCGCAAAACCAATATGAAATCTATTATTACTGTTTCTGGAATTGGTTATAAGGTTGAAAAATAGAATGAAGAAAATATCAATTTATTGGAAAACAGTAGGAATATCTATTTCCATTATATTAATTACTGTCGTTATTTTATTTACATTGTTTTCCTTTTTGTTACCTACAATAACCCAAGATATTCAAAAACAAACATTTGCATCACAAGTAGAGAGAGTTAAGGAGGAGGTAGAAACAAATGGAGTTGACTCTTCTTCATTAGCAGAAATAGAGAAAAAGGGAATTAGTATTTTTGTTATAAAAAACGAAGAAGTTATATATCCAACTTTTGAAATATTACAAGATGGAACTAGTATTTATTTTGAAACTAGTATACCAGAGGAAGAACTTATTGAAGGTAAGGATATCTATATGATTCCTACTACAGAAAACCAAGAAGATACTTTTGTAAAAGAGATGATTATTACACATAATAATATAGAATATAAGGTAAATGTTTTTAAATATGTTGCATTTACAATTAATGATAGTCAACTATTGATAGAAACAATTTTTCCATATTTTATAGGTGTAGGTATCATTGTTTCTATATGTTTCTCACTTATCTACGCTAACTTTTTTTCGAAGAAGATAAAACATTTAGGAAATGTAATGAAAAAAATGAAAACAAAAGAATATTCTCCGACTGAGTTTAAAGAAAACGGAGATGAATTACAAATCCTAGAAAATGATATTATCAGTTTATATAAACAACTATGTAATGAAATCCAAATAGTTCAAAAATTAGAAGAAGAAAGACAAGTATTCTTGCGAGGTGTAACCCACGAATTGAAGACGCCGATTATGACTATGGGAGTCACTATAGAAGGAATATTAGATGGCGTAGAAGAATACCAGGATCAAAGAGAAATGTTATATGAATGTTATCAATCATTACATGCTATGTCTAGCTTAGTGAACGAAATATTAGATATCGCTAAAATAGAATCAGTTAAAGATATAGGAATAACTTCAGCTAGTAAAATATTGAGAGAAATTCAAGAAACATATCAATACCTTTTAGAAGATAAAGAGATCATGATAGAAGAAAATATAAAACAAGATTTCAATATTACAATACCTCAAAATCACTTACGTAAGATTCTATCTAATATATTTAGTAATGTAATAAAATATACACCCGCTAATGGAAAACTATATATCGAAATAAATAGTGAAAGTTTATATTTTAGAAATGATATGTATAAGGGGGTTAATGTAGATATAAACCGAGCCTTAGAAGCATTTGTAACATATAATGACAAGGAAACATCATTACAAAAAAGTCATGGATTAGGATTATATATTATCGTATCAATCTTACAACAATATAATATTCAATACATGTGTTGGATTGAAAATCAACAATTTCACTTACGAATAGAGAGATGATATAAAAGCATCTGAAATAAATCAGATGTTTGTTTTGTAGATAAAAAAGAATTCTCTCAGATAAATATCTTCAAATTACTTTAAATAATGAGGCTTACATTATTGTGTTAATAATTAATTATAATAAAGGAGAAGAATAATGGAAATAGGGATTAATAGAGAAGAACTTGAGAAAATAAAAAAACAATTAGCAGTTCAAAAGGAAGTGTTTATCGATGTTATAGCAGCACTAAAATCCGAAATTGAAAAAATCCCAGAATATTGGGTAGGTTCAGCAGCAGAAGAATATGCAAAACAATTAGAAAGTCTACAACCAAATTTCAACAATGTGGAAGAATTAATTGAAATAATCACAGTACAAATTACACAAGTGATAAATGTGACAAAAGGTTTAGATGAAGAAACCAATAGTACTTTAAAAGAATAGAGTAGTTAAAATATTAAAACAATTACTCAAGTAAGTGAAATGATAGAAGGAGAATTGTATTTAGAGTATATATCATTAAACCAATTGTACTAAACATATGATAAAAGCTGTCTTTTTTATGTTAATTTGAAAGATGAAACATTTCATACTATAATATGAAGTAAGAATTAGGAGTGAGAATAAATGAAACATCGGTCATTTTTAATAAAACCCGCCTCATCGTTATGTAATCTAGCGTGCAAATATTGTTTTTACTGTGATATCGCCAAGAACCGTAATACATATTCTTTTGGTGTGATGAAAAATGATGTAATGGAATCATTAGTAGTACAATCGTTATCTGATGATGTTACGCATGTTACTTATGCTTTTCAAGGTGGAGAGCCAACATTGTCGGGTATTCAATACTTTTATAATTTTATTGAGTATGTTAATAAAACTAAAACTGAAAAACAAATAATTTCTTATGCGATTCAAACCAATGGATATACATTAGATGAAGAATGGGTAAAGTTATTTAAAGAGAATCAGTTCTTAGTAGGGATATCAGTAGATGGATACAAAGAAAATCATGATCGTTTTAGACCGAATCAAAAAGGAGAAGGAACATATCAAAAGATTTTAGACAATGTCAAACTATTAAAAGATAATTCTATTGATTATAATATCTTGACGGTTCTAACCAAGACGCTAGCTAAACATCCAGATAAGTTATATCGCTTTTATAAACAAGAAGGTTTTGACCATGTTCAGTTAATTCCCTGTTTACCTGAACAACAACATCTGGTTAATAAAGATCCTAATGCTTTAACACCAAAGCTATTTGTCTCTTTCTATAATAAATTTTATGACTTATGGCAAAGAGATTACATGAAAGGGAAATATATTTCTATTACATTATTTGATAATATGATTCCTATGTTCAAAGGTGTTGCACCAAATCAATGTGGAATGTTAGGAATATGTCAACCGCAATTTGTAATAGAAGCAGATGGAAGTGTCTATCCATGTGACTTTTATACTTTTGAAAAATATCAATTAGGGAATATTAAAATAAATACTATTAAAGAATTATCAGCTTCTAAAATACTACATAGTTTTTTACATGAACCTAGAAGAATGAGTACATCCTGTTCTTCATGTAAATTTCAAAAGTTATGTTCAGGAAATTGTAAAGCCCTGAATGTTTGTTATTTTGATGATAAAGGATATTGTGGATATCAAGAATTTTTAGAGAAGAATTATCAAAGTATGTATAAAATTGCACAATCACTATAACCGTTTATGAAACGTTTCAACAAAAGTGTTGACACATATTATGAACGGTGATATATTATAAATGTGAAACGTTTCAACAAAAGTAAGGAAATAATCAAAGGGAGAATATTATAATGGATAAATTTACTGAAAAATTACAGTCAATTTTATTACCAGTAGCTAACAAGTTAAATGATAATGTTCATTTAACAGCACTGAAGAATGGAATGATGATGACCATTCCATTAACTATTATTGGTGGTGTATTTATGTTATTGGCACAACCACCAGTAAATCCAGAAACAATGAAAGCAACTAATTTTTTCTTTTCTTTTTTACTAGAGTGGAAAGCTTGGGCAACAACGAATGCTCAAATCTTAACGTCTGTTTATAACTTAACAATTGGCGCTATCGCTGTATATGTCGCTTTTGCGGTGGCTTATGAATTGTCAAAACATTATAAGTTAAATGGATTAGCAGTAGGGTTTTGTTCTTTGTTCTTATTCTTTTTAACTTCTGCAGTACCATTTAATTTAGAAACAGGAGAACTTGTACTTTCACTGACAAACTTAGGTGGAATTGGGATGTTCTATGCGATTATTGTTAGTTTTATTACAACAGAAACATTCCGTTTCTTTAAAGCTAAAAATATAAAAATCAAATTGCCACCACAAGTACCACCAAATGTTGCTGCACCGTTTGAAGCATTAATTCCAGTTGGTGTATTAACAGTTGTATTCTTAGTAGGAAATGTGGTTTGTACAAATGTAACAGGAGCTGGATTATGTAATCTTGTTTATACTATTTTAAAACCAATTATGTACGCTTCTGCATCTTTACCATCAGTTATTTTAATTAGTATATTATTAAGTTTATTCTGGTTTATGGGAATTCATGCGAATAACTTAGTAGGTGCAGTATTAACACCAATTACAACAGCGAATATCGCAATTAATGCGACAGTAATTATGAGCGGTGAAGGATCAATGACACCATTAGCAGGAGCCTTTATGACGATTTTTGGGAATTGGATGTCCTATCCGGCGATGATGGTTGCATTCTTCTTGGTCGCTAAGTCAGCCCATTTAAAATCGATTCGTAAATTAGCTATTATTCCAGATTTATTTAATATCAATGAACCACTAACATTTGGGGTTCCAGTAGTTATGAATGTTTTAATCGCATTGCCATTAATGGTATGTAATATTGTGATGTGTTCAATTGCTTATATTTTAATGGAAATAGGTGTTGTGGGATCCATTTATATTGCGGTGCCATGGACAACACCAGGAATATTAAATCTTTTCTTAGCGACGATGGATGTGAGAACCATATTCATGTGGTTAATTATGTTTGTTGTTGATGTCGTTATTTTAATACCATTTATTAAAATGTATGATAAACAATTACTAGCTGAAGAAGAAGCAAATTTGGAAGAATCAACAAATTAGTTGATACGTTTCAATATTCATTGATAGATTGCCATACTCATGATAAAATAGAGTGATAAATATAGAGGTGAAATGAATATGGCAACGATTAAAGATATCGCAAAGAAATTAGGATTAGGAGTATCAACAGTATCAATGGCTTTGAACAATCATCCAAAGATTGGTCAAAACACAAAAGAAGAAGTCTTACAAGCAGCGAAAGAATTAGGTTATGTTAAAAATGGATTAGCTGCCGACTTACAAAAAGGTCGCTCCAATCTAATTCTATTGATTGTAGAAGATGCTTCTCGTCCTTTCTTTTCTAATGTGATTAGTCAAGTACAAAAAGCAGTAGCGAAACATGATTTTGATCTTTTGATTTCTACAACATTTGAAAATCATAGTAATACCGCAAAGAAATATATTTCTGAGCATCGTGGGGCAGCTGCTATAGTATTTACAATGAATATAGAAGATAGTTTTATTAAAACATACGCATCTACTGATTTTCCAATTTTTGTATTAGGAAGAAAAGTAAAAGGTGAGAATGTATATTGTGTTCCTAGTTATACTAATAAACAACCAATGGGATATAAGGCAACACAACATCTAATTGATTATGGACATAAACATATTGCTTTCGTTAAAGGGGCCTTTAATACTTTAGGGACAGTTCGTCGTTTTGAAGGGTATCTAAAAGCTTTGAAAGATAATAATATGAGCTATGATGAAGATGTTGTATATGTAGCTAAAGATAGTACTTATGAAAGTGGTTATAAAGTAACGAATGAAATCATTGCAGATATCAAACAGAAAAACATTGACGCCATTTTGTACTCCAATGATGATCTAGCGATGGGAGGAATTCGTTCTTTAATTGACCAAGGAGTTCAAGTACCAGATGATATTTCAATCATAGGGTATAATAACTTACCTTACGCTAAATTACTTATTCCCGCATTAACTTCGGTTGGTGGAACCGATTTAGGATTCTCTAGTACGTATGCAGTAGATTTCTTAGTCGCTAAAATTACTAAGCAAGACACTTTAGAAGTAGAAAAATCTTATGAAAAACAATTTTCACTTGCTGAAGAAATTATATATGAAAGAGATACTGTAAAAAAGAGAAAATAAAGAAGGGAAGTTCGCGATGAAAGCGATAATGTTAATGTTTGATTCCTTAAGAAAAGACATGTTAGAATGTTATGGGAATCAAGAAAATATAACACCTAATTTTAATCGATTAGCCAAAAAAAGTGTTCAGTTTAATAACTGTTTTGTAGGTAGTATGCCATGTATGCCAGCGAGAAGAGACTTACAAACAGGTCGATATAATTTTATGCATCGTAGTTGGGGACCCATGGAACCATTTGATAATTCTGCGCCAGAATTATTAAAGAAACAAGGAATTCATACCCATATAGTAACTGATCATAAGCATTACTGGCGTGAAGGTGGAGCAACGTATCATCCTAAATTTTCAACCTATGAATTTATTCGTGGACAAGAAGGTGATGCGTGGATAGGGGAAGTACAAAAACCCCAGGTAGAAGGTACATTTTATGAGCCGCCACTAGTAAAGGGATATAAAAATAAATCACGTCAACAAGACATGATTAACAGAAAATATATGACTGATGAAAAAGATCATCCTTTATGTAAAACAGTAGATAAGGGATTGGCTTTTATAGAGACTAACAAAAATGAAGAACAATGGTTCTTACAAATCGAATGTTTTGATCCCCATGAACCATTTTTTGTTCCTGATAAATATTTAAAAATGTATGACATAGAAGAAGAATTTAATGGATGGCCACCGTATTACTTCAATACTTTAGATGGAAAGATGACAAAGACAATTACTAATTATTATCGTGCTTTAGTTACGATGTGTGATGCTTATGTTGGAAAAGTATTGGATGTAATGGATGCGAATAATATGTGGGATGATACAATGTTAATTGTAACAACTGACCATGGTTTTTTACTAGGAGAACATGAGTGGTGGGGAAAAAACATTATGCCTTTGTATAATGAAATCGCTAATATTCCATTTTTCTTTCATCATCCAACTAAAACAAAACCAGGAACTACATCAGATGTTCTAATTCAAAATATTGATATCGCTCCAACGCTATTAGAATACTATAACATAGATATACCAAAAGAGGTTTGTGGTAAATCACTTCTAAAAACAATAAACAAAGAAGATCCACATCAAGAAATATTATTTGGTTATTTTGGTTCTAATATTAATATTTGTGATGGAGAATACATTTATATGCGTGCTCCAGTAAAAAGCCCAGTTGGTCTAATTAACGAATATACATTAATGCCAACCCATATTAATAGTATGTTTAGTATTGAAGAATTACAAAATATATCTCTAGAAAAACCATTTGATTTTACGAAGGGAATTTCTACAATGAAAATTCCAATAATCAAAAATGGAGATAATTATCGTCGTTTCAAAAATCGTCTATATGCATTAAATGATAAAAAACAAGTCCATAAAATAGAAGATTCAGAACTTGAATATCGAATACTTCAAAAAATGGTTCGATTAATGAAGAAAAATGACGCACCTAAAGAACTATACGAATTTTATGGTTTAGAGAATCTAAGCTTGGAAAAAATACAACTACAAAATCAAGAAGTAGATAAAATGCAGGATAGTATCCTTGAAGGATTAGTGTTTAAAAATGATGCTGCTAAAGAGGGAATGTTAACTTTTATACAAATTACGAAATTAACAAATAAAGATATTCATAATTTATCTATGAAAGATAATATAACAGAAGATACTGTACACCAAATAA
The DNA here is from genome assembly GCA_047973105.1 of Coprobacillaceae bacterium. Taxonomy (GTDB): domain Bacteria; phylum Bacillota_I; class Bacilli_A; order Erysipelotrichales; family Coprobacillaceae; genus CAKVJS01. Next base: position 8,623 of record JBKEBJ010000302.1, read on the forward strand.
TTAAAGAAGTAGTGCCAACTGATCAAATAGATGAAGTAGCTTATCAAGTAAATTTAAATATGCGTGTAAATTAAAATGATAGTATGTATATATAGTATAGTTATTTTTGTTGCTACATTTTTAGGGGCTATTGCTGGCCTTGGTGGTGGTGTTATTATAAAGCCAATATTAGATTTATTAGGATTTCATGATATTTCCAATATATCCTTTATATCGACTGTTGCAGTTTTTTCAATGAGCATGTATGCGATTGTAAAAAATATTGTCGCAGGTGAAAAAATACCATGGCAGCTAATTGTTTTAATCGCCTTAGGCGCAATGGTTGGAGGAAATGTTGGGAATTATACTTTTAACAAAATATTGGAAATATTTCCAGCAACATTATTAAGCATATTACAAGCTATGATTCTAACCTTGTTGCTAGTGTTTGTATTAATCAATATGAATAAGGATATTTATAAATGGCATATTAAAAATAAATATGCCTTTATTATTGTTGGAATAATACTAGGTTTTATATCTAGCTTCTTAGGCATTGGTGGTGGACCAATTAATGTTGCTATCTTTGTTTTATTATTCAATCTTGAATTAAAACAAGCAATTATTTGTTCTTTAGCGACAATTGTGTTTTCACAAGGCTCAAAACTAATTACTATAGCGATTAGTACAGGCTTTGAAATGTACGATATAAAAGTACTGTTTTATATCATTCCAATTGCTATTATTGGTGGTGTTTTAGGGTCCTATTTTAATAAAAAAATAGCTGCACATAGTATTCAAAGAGTATTTAATATAACGATAGTGGGTATAATTATATTGAACATTATTATTGTAGTAAGGAATATTATATGCTGAAAATGGAAAAAAATGCAGATATTATGAAAATATTAAGTATTTAACCCTTCAACTTATGAAATCATTATGATATAATAAGTTTGTTAATTAAAAGGAGGACTACTTCATGGGTTATGGACAAAAAGTTAAAAAATGGTTCTTTGATGAAGATGATAATGACGTAGAGGAATATGAAACAATTGAGGTAGATACTGAACCTCAAACTAGTATATTCGAAAAAGCAAAATTTTCTAAAGCTAGCGATGCTGTTAAGGCTTTGAATGCAAATAAAGATAGTCACTTAGTACTATTTGAACCTCGTGCGTATTCAGATACACAAGAAATTGCAGTTTTCTTAAAACAAAAGAAAGCGGCTGTAGTGAACTTACATCGTTTACAAAAGGAACAATCAAAACGTGTGGTTGATTTCTTAAGTGGTGTAATCTTTGCAATCGAAGGAGATATTCAAAGAATTGGACCAAAGATTTTCTTATGTACACCTAAAAATGTAGGTGTTGAAGGAAATATTGAATTAGATGACGATGAAATGGAAGAATAAAAAAGTAGTATTAGGAAACTAATACTTCTTTTCTTTATGTATGTACGAACACTTTAAAGGCGAAGAAGTCTTTGTAAAAAAAGTATTAGAGTACAAAGAACAAGCATTATATAAACAAAAATTAATCGTCACTAATTTTTTAGATCCATATCATCAATTCATAGTTAATAGTTGCATACAAGGAAATGATGACCTACAAATCCTTGAAGAAGGTGGCTTTTTAGAAAGTGAAAGTAAAAAAATAATAATTGCTCCATCCTTCTATCAAATAGAAAAAGAAGATTTTCAAATAACGACTGCTAAAATAACATATGCAAAACATTTTGATACACTAAAACATAGTGATGTTTTAGGTGCTTTAATGTCTTTAGGTATAAGTAGAGATCGTTTTGGTGATATTGTAGAAAGTGGAGATGTCTTTTATTTAGCAGTAGATACAAAAATATTCTCTTATATTAAAGAACATATTACTAAGATAAAAAGAAGTAAAGTTAATATTCAAAGCAGTGAAGATATAATTACAGTAGAGACAAAATTTAAAGTTCAAACACATATTGTTTCTTCGCTACGACTAGATAAAATTGTTTCGGCATTTTATAAAATATCTAGAGCGAAAGCTGTTTCTTATATCCATGCTGGTTTTGTAAAAGTTAATCATAAAATTGTTGTAGAAATACATTATTTATGCAATAATAGTGATATAATATCCTTGAAAAAGCATGGGCGTATGAAGTTTGTTAATACGAATCGTATAACAAAATCAAACAATCATGTTGTAGAAGGACATAAATATTTATAGAAAGGTGATATACAAAGTGGAAGAATTTAAAACACAGTTTTGTGGATATAAGAAAACACAAGTAGATGAAGCATTAAGTTCTTCAAAACGTGAAGTACAACGTCTAGAAAAACAACTAGCCCAAGCACAGGAAGAATTACAACGTGTGAGTGAACGTAATAACGTTTTAGAAAAACAAATAGATATCACTGAAAAGACAAATGAAGAAATTGCGAGACTGGCTTTAAAAGAAGCGAGTGAATTAATAGATAAAGCAAAACGTAATGCAAATATGATTCTAAAAGAATCATTGGAATATGTTCGTAACTTATCTGGTGAGATGTCAGAATTTAGAGATCAAGCGGTTAAGTTTAGAACTTCTGTTCAAAAAATGTCAGAAGATATCATAGAAACAATTGATCGTTCCGATGTTTTTAATTATTTAACAGAAGAAGAGGAAGAACAAAGAAATACATAAGATCCTAAGGGATCTTTTTTAATTGGTTAGAATAATGAAAAAATTGGTAAATAAAACAGTCAATAAAATATAATAATTTAAATTTACCAGTAAAATCTTTATTGCGTTCTCCTAAAGATATAACATAATCAAAATAAGAAGAAAACTTCATATCAGCAATCTGAGTAATGAGAACCATTCTAGAGCCTGATGCAACAATTGGTAAAGTTATTTTTTTCTCAGAAACTAATGTTCCTTCTAAAGAAATAAAGATACATAAGTCATCACGTTTTGTTGTTTTAGCGAGAGCCAACTGCATTTCTCTATCTGTGTAAAAAGTTACATATTTCCCTGCAGCTAGAGTAGCCCTTTGTATTATTTTTGTCATATCACCAGGGATATGTGTAGCGAAAAAGTATATATTATCAGACAGCATAATCAATTGACATAAGTAATCAATATCTTTGACTAATTTTTCATGATCAATATTCTTAATAGAATCACAAACTATATTCATATATGTTGTTCCAGACATATGATTAAAAAAATTATTATCGATAAAAAGATCATCAAATTCATTTTTCATACCTAAGATATCTTGCTTGAAAGCGTTAAAGTTTTTATAACCTAATTTAAGAGCCAATCTGCTTAAACTTGAATCGGAAGTATAGCACATACCGGCCAATTCTGTAATAGTAGTATCTGGTTTTATAGAA
>JBKEBJ010000390.1:0-7421 GCA_047973105.1 Coprobacillaceae bacterium
AGATTCACCAAATAATTGTTTCCACCATTCAGCTACCATAGCCAATTGTAATTCATATGTTACAAACATTTCAGCAGGATAACCATCTTTGTTCAACATTTGTCTAGCTACACCATATTGATAAGCAGCATTTGTATCTAAGTTATCATTATTTAATTCTTTCATAGCGTCTGCAGCACCTTGCATCATTGCATCAATATCGATACCTGCCATAGCAATAGGGAATAATCCAACAGCCGTTAATACTGAATAACGTCCACCAATATCATCAGGAATTACAAATGTTGTATATCCTTCTTCATCAGCTAATGTTTTTAGTGCTCCTTTTGCTTTGTCAGTAGTTGCTACAATACGTTCTTTGGCTTTATCTTTTCCATATTTATTTTCAGCCATTTCTTTAAATACTCTAAATGCAATTGATGTTTCTGTAGTCGTACCTGACTTAGAAATAACATTAATCGCAAATTCTTTGTTTTCAACATATTTAGCTACTTGTGCAATATATGTTGATGAAAAAGTATTTCCAACATAAATGATTTCTACATCATTAGTAGGGTATAAACCATTTACTGCTTCAATTGCAGCACGAGCTCCTAAGTATGAACCGCCAATACCACAAACTAATAATACGTCCACTTCTTTGCTTAATTTTTCAGCAGTTGCTTTGATTAATGCAAATTCATCTTTATCATAATCTTCTGGTAATGTAACCCAACCTAAGAAGTCACTTCCTTTACCAGTTTTATCATGAATCATAGTATGAATTTCTTTTACTTTATCATTGTAACTTGAAAGATTATTTTTTAATTTTGCTTTTGATAAATCTAATTGTATCATTGTTTAATTCTCCTCCACTATACCTTGTTTTAACCATTGTTCCATTGCTTTTTTTAAAGGTTGGAATCCTTTTGGAGTTTCTACTATTAATCGTCTAGGATTTTTATAGTAAACTCTCTTTTCTCTTCGGCGATACCCTTTATCGATAGCCTTTAAACTTAATTTCGCATGACTACTCTCTTGATCGAAGTCTAATACCTTTACTTTAATTGTTTCACCAACTTGAACAAAACTTTCAATACTCTTAACAAATTTTTCAGATATTTCTGAAATATGAATTAAGCCTGTACTGTTATCTGGTAAACTTGCGAAAGCACCGTAGGGTTGTATCCCCGTGATTTTGACATCAATGATATCACCACGTTTTATATTTTGACTCATTAGACATCACTCCTTGCGAAGTTATTATAGCATAAATTATTTACAATAATGATATATTTTCAATATTTTTAAAATATGAAATTAAAAGAAGAAATGGTGAGTGTTATTTTAAGGCCATTAATATATTAATAGTAAATCTTCATATGTAAGATTAGTACTAATAAGTAAATTATCAAACCACTCTTTTATCATAAGTACTTCGTTGTATTCTTCTGAAGTAGCTTCTCCAGAAGAATAGGTATCGGTTTGATAATCGTATGAAAATTTCAGCTTATAACCTTCATAATAGTTCGTATAAATAGAATCTGCAAAATAATCATAAGAATTATTTGTTTCAGAATCTGTTTCAATATACTTTGAGACTTTTACCCTCTCACCCCAGATACGGATAGTGTACTCGCCCTCTGTGATGATAGGTTTGTTTTGGTCAGTTTTCTCTAATATATAGCCTTGATTTTCTAGTCGATTAACAATATCATTTCTTAAAACTTCACATCTTTCCTTTTCTGTTTGACATATATTTTTAATCCAATCGACAAAAATTTCAATTGTTAAATCATTGTGTAATGAATCTGAAAAATTATCAAAAATTTCTGTGTCATCATCGTTATTTTCATTAGTAAAATTGTTACCATCATAAATGGTAATATATGGTTCGTTTAACTTTGAACTTCTAAAATCAATGGAATCAAAGTTTACATAATATAGAATTTTATCTTCTCCATTATTAAATGAAAGTGTTATATAAGATAATTCATTTGTGCTTAAACTACGGCTATTAGTTAATTGATATTCTTGATCTAATACTAAGTATATATCTTCAACATCAACAGATTTAGTGCAACCAATTAAACATAAACTAAATGTTAATAAGATGATAAATAATTTGTTTTTTTTCATACAATTCTCCCTCTTAATTAAAAGTATATCGTAAAAGACAGTTCTTTGTCTAATTGTAATAATAACTAAAAATGTATTTTTGTTTTAAAAGTATTCTTATAGTGCTATAATAAAGTTTGTTATAAAGGAGAATGACTATGGAAAAAACAATAGAAGAGATAAAAAAAGTAATACATAAACTAAGACCATATCTTCAAAGAGATGGTGGAGATATCGAGTTTGCGGATTTCAAAGAGGGAATTGTATACGTCCGTATGTTAGGTGCCTGTGTTGGTTGTTCATTAATAGATTCTACTTTAAAAGATGGAGTAGAACAAATATTAATGGAAGAAGTACCAGAAGTTATTGGTGTTGAAAATATTGAAGATAGTGCATTTTTATAAAATTAAAAATAAAATATAATATTACTTGTCAAATATATAAGTTTATATTATTATGTTTATGTTGTCTTTTGTAGAATAATGATGTTAGTTATTGGCCAAACTAGTTGTGGGTGATAAGAAATGGAAAAGAAAGAACAACAATTACGTATAGCAGCTATATTGAAAGATATTGGCTTAGATTACGATTTAATAGAGACGATGACGTCTTTAACAAAAGAAGAAATAAATAATGTAAATACATAAAGCTCTTATTAAGAACCACTTAGATGCAGATCGTTGAAGTGGTGGCAACCCTAATCATTAGAAGGTGCCTGAACTAAGCAAGAAATTCTTGAACAATAAGAGAAAGCCATCCTTAATGCTTTCTCTTTGGATGGCTTTTTTATTTACATAGATAGGAGAAAGTTATGAAAGAAAAAGTATTGTTTACATCAGAATCAGTTTCTATGGGACATCCAGATAAAGTTTGTGATCAAATTTCAGATACAATACTTGATGCTTGTTTAAAAGAAGATCCTTATGCAAGGGTTGCATGTGAAGTATTCGCAACAACGAATTTACTGGTTATTGGTGGAGAAATCACAACAACTGCAAAAGTAGATTATGAACAAGTAGCGAGAGATGTACTAAGGGATATTGGATATGATGATGAAGACAAAGGAATGAATTATCAAACTTGTAAAGTACAGGTAGTATTAGATAGTCAATCACCAGATATTGCGATGGGTACTAATGAGGATGTTGGTGGAGCAGGCGATCAAGGAATCATGTTTGGTTATGCATGCAAGGAAACAAAAGGATATATGCCTTTACCAATTTCTTTAGCACACCATTTAGTTCGTTATGCGACAAATAAACGTCTATCTGGAGAATTTAAACATGCACGTCCAGATATGAAAGCACAAGTAACTATTGATTATACAGAAGAGACACCAAAAATAGATACTGTTTTAATGTCTATTCAACATGATCCTACAATTGATGAACAAGAGTTCAAAACATACATAAAAGAAGAAATTATGGATGCTGTGGTTAAAAAATACCAAATGAATACAGATTATCGTGTATTAATTAACCCAACTGGTCGTTTTGTTATTGGTGGTCCACATGGTGATACTGGTTTAACAGGTAGAAAAATTATAGTAGATACCTATGGTGGAAGTGCTCGCCATGGAGGTGGTGCTTTTAGTGGAAAAGATCCAACAAAAGTAGACCGCTCTGCAGCTTATATGTTGCGCTATATAGCGAAAAATATTGTGGCAGCTGACTTATGCGATCGTATTGAAATCCAAGTGTCTTATGCAATTGGAGTGAAAGAGCCAACATCTGTATTTATTGAAACATATGGTAGTGAGAAAGTTGAAAAAGATATCATTCTACGTGCTATTAAAGAGTGTTTTGATTTAACACCAAAAGGGATTATAGAAGCATTACAATTACAACGACCAGTATATCAAAGTACTGCTGTTCATGGTCATTTTGGAAGACACGATGTAAACTTATCATGGGAACAATTAGATAAAGTAGAAGTTTTAAAAAAATATAAATTATAAAAAACTTTGGTCCATTCAATATTTTTTAGAATCTGTCAAATTATGTCATTAGTTTTCAAGGAATATTGGTAGGCAAAAGGTAATTTATAATGTATAATATATCTATAAGGAGGAATGTTTATGAATATTAATGTAAGAGGAAAGAACGTTGAAATCACTGAAGCGATTGAAGCAAAAGTAGCAGACAAGTTAGCTAAATTAGATAAGTACTTCATTGTAAGTGATAACGTTGAAGCAAAGGTATTGGTTAGAACGTACCCATATGGGCAAAAAATCGAAGTTACAATTCCTACCGAATACGTACTGTTAAGAGCAGAGGTTGTCGAAGATGATTTATACAATGCTATCGATTTAGTAATTGATAAATTAGAAGGACAAATTAGAAAATACAAGACACGTTTAAGTAGAAAATCAAAAGATAACAAATTAGCTTTAAATTTAGCTACTGTAGAACCATTAGAAGAAGAGGAAGAAGATGTACTTGTAAAAGTAAAATCAATTACTCCTAAACCAATGGATATGGAAGAAGCTATTATGCAAATGGAGTTAATTGGTCACTCATTCTTCGTATATCGCGATACAGAAACAGATGCTATTAGTGTAGTATATCGTCGTGATGATGGAGATTATGGATTAATCGAAACTGAATAAAAGGTAAAAGGTACTAGTTTGACTAGTACTTTTTAATTTGTACATAATATATGTTATAATTAAAAACATAATCTAAACAAATTGGAGGATTACTATATAATGGAAAACGTAAAAAACTGGGCAAAAGCAATTGCAGCATATGTCTTTAGTTATATAATTAGAATTGCATTTTTAATAGCTCTTTTAGCGGTATTCTACTATGCTTTACAATGGGTAGGAATACTTTAATGGATATGATAATGATTACCATGATTGCATGTATTAGTTTTGTATTGCTTATTATTATTTCGCTTTGTTTTCGAATCAATAAAAAATCAAAAATGAAAAAGAATTCGATTCAAAACATTTTAAAGGAAAGAAGTGTTTTATATATACCTGTATTAGAAAGTGTATATATAAATAATGAACAAATAAAAAAATATGATGGTGAAGTACGTTTAAAAGAAGTGGATTATGATGGTACATATCCATATAAAATAGTATCTGGTTTAACCTCTATAGGAGCTACCCCGACTTGGGGAATTAATGAAAGAATCACTGGTAATTCTGTACAACATTACCTGTCTGAAGTTGTACAAATGGATGTTAATTTTCCTATTGGTCAAGAATATGTTTTTGTTTTCTGTAATATTGGGAATGAAAAGCCATCATCACAATGTTTTTATAAAATATTATATAGAAATGGAAATGTTATTATCGCCATGATGTGTGTTCCTATGCAAGAATATATTGAGAAGTATTATGATATGACATTAATGTAAAAAACACTAGTCTTGACTAGTGTTTCTTAGATTGCTGCCTTGGTAGTAATCTTTTTCTTTCATTTCTTTATCAATATCATTTAGTATTGTTACTTTTCTAATCGACCATAGAGGTGCGATTAAATCATTACTATTCCCATCACCAGTCAATCTTTCCATAATAATATGAGAAGGTATATAAGTAAGCTGTTTAGCTACTAAAGATATGTACTCTTCTCTAGTTAACATAGGGAAGGGATCTTTTTTATAGATAGAGGCTAATGCAGTATTTTCTATAACATATAACATATGTATTTTTAAAGCTTGAATATCTAACTTACCAACAGCTTTAGCTGTTTCTAACATCATATCGATAGTTTCATGGGGCAATCCATTCATAATGTGTACACAGACTTTAATATTATGTGCTCTAAGTTTATCTAAACCTTCTACAAATTCTTTATATGTATGACCACGATTAATAAAAGCAGCACTTTTATCGTGAATAGTTTGTAAACCAAGTTCTACCCATAAATCTGTTTTGGTATTTACTTCAGCTAAATACTTGATAATTTCATCTGATAAACAATCAGCTCTTGTGGCGATAGAAATACCAACAACATCTTTTTTATTAATAAAAGGATGTACACATTCTTTTATTCTTTTTAAAGAACCATAAGTATTGGTATTCGCTTGAAAATAGGCAATGTATTTACAATTAGGCCATTTACTTCGCATCATTTGTGAGACATTTTCAAATTGTATTTCTAAAGAATCTTGTACATTACCTGCGAAATCACCAGAACCACTATCACTACAAAATATACAACCACCATATCCTTTTGTACCATCACGGTTGGGACAAGTGAATCCGGCATTTAAACTTACTTTTGCGACTTTACAGCCAAAATTACTTTTTAAATGATAATTGAATGTATGATATCTTTTGTTATCTAAGCTATATTTAAAATTTTTCATTTTTTTTCACCAATATGATTATACCATAATTAATTACTCTTTTAATATTATTATCAATTGTTAACCTTGAAAGTGATAGTATCATAAATATATTTTCCCAGATACAAGGGGGATATTATATATTGAGATATGTACAGGTTGTAAACAAATCTATGCATTTCATTAACAAACATAATAACGACAACAAAGGATATGTTCATTAAGGCATATTCTTTTTTATTTGGATGAAATAGTTGAAGTAGTGTTGAAAAAGTAAATAATACATATAATTTATGTTTAATAAGAACAAGAGTTGTCAAATTATTCAACACATCAAAAATATAAAAGTAGTGAAGTGTATATTGTGATTGTAAACCAATTGGGTATTACAAAAATTGAACGTTAAGGGATTAAAGGAGGAAATAGAAATGTTCGATGTAAAACAAATGATAGAAGAAATCACTTCAAAAAAAGAAATCAAGAATGTTAGTTTTGCAGGTTGTGGAGGGTCGTTAGCTTGTTTCTATGCACCATACTACTACATCACTCGTGAAGCTAAAAATATGACAACGAATTATGTTACTGCTAATGAATTTGTTCATGATACACCAAAAACAATTGATGCAAATTCTCTTGTAGTTATCGCTTCGAGAAGAGGAAATACTGCAGAAACAGTAGAAGCAGGAAGAGTAGCTAAGAAATTAGGAGCAACAGTTATTGGATTAGCGTATGAAAAAGATACGGTTATGGAAGAAGTTGTTGACTATACTATTCATTTCGATGATGCTGCTGGAGTTCCGTTTGAAATTAGTAAAGGAGCTTATGCATTAAAAATTGCATTTGAAGCAGTAAATGCAGTTGAAGGAACTAGTAATTATGAAGCAATGAATCAAGCAATGAAAAAAATGAATGAAATAATACCAAATGCAAAAGAAGCAATTATACCAGAGGCAATTAAATTCTCAATTGATTATAAAGATGACAAAATTATATATAAAATGGGAAGTGGTACAGCATGG
>JBKEBJ010000421.1:0-12208 GCA_047973105.1 Coprobacillaceae bacterium
GAAGAATTATGAGTAGTAAACAAAGACAAAGCAAAAGGAAACAAGAACAACAAAAAGGAAAGAAACGTAGTCAATTAAAAGAAGAGGTTTCAAGTAACAATCCTAATAGTCCAACAAATGAATATCGTTCTTAAATTTTAATTTCTTTCTCAACTCGTTAAGGTATTATTACCAAACAAAAAGTGTAAATGACAACCACCGTGATTTACACTTTTTTGTTGTCTTTGTTAGTTTTTGTTTCTACCGTAGTTTTCCCTAAACTTCCATAACTATACATTTGTATGATATTTTGTATTATTAAATGTCAAAATATTTTATATATTTAATTATCTTTAACAATTACATTAGAAAACATGGTGATTTTCCCTAAAACATCTTTTAAAATTTTACTAAATGATTCAATTCTTGGATTATCTATATGATATTGTTTTTCCCATTTTTTTATATTTCTCTCTACCATCAAAACAAATGTAAGTTTATCATCATATTTCTTAAATAAAGTTAATAAACCAATAGGATCAATAATTTTTATATTTTTTAATTGTAATAATTCTAATATACTTGAAATATCACCCAAATTTAAACTCTCAAATTTTAATGTTTGATTTTTTAAACAAATATCCAAATCCACATGACAATAATATGGTGCCATAAATGTCCCATGGCCAAAACGATACTCCTTCATTTTTAAGCCATGAAATAATTTCAAATCACCATCATAAGATATATCAAACCTTGTACATAAAGATAATTTTATCTTCAAAATATCTGGATACTCAATTTTTTGAGTATCCTTAAAGTATTCTGAAACTCTTTGGATATATAAATCATTTCTATTAAATAATAAAACATTCTCATTCGTAAATTCCATCGGAATTTCTGCTTTAAAAAAATACATTCTACGCCGATGAAGATTCATCTGGATCTTTTCTAATACTTTTTTCTTTTGTGCTAATTCTTCATATACTTTTCTTTCCTTCTTTACAAGTAATTCATATAATGAAATACGATTATCGATTACCTGTTTAATTTCTTTTAGTGGAACCTCTAAATCGCGTAAACGTAAAATTAATTCTAAAACATCAACATCACTTTGATCATAGTCACGATATCCATTATCACTACGCAATGGACGAATATATCCTTGGTTCTCATAATAGCGTAAAGTTTCACGACTAATATTCAATATTTTTTCTACTTCATTAGATTTCATAATTCCCCCACCTATACATATTAAAAAGTATGTTGTTACACCCAAGTCAAGATATTTATCTTTTTATAATTTAGTCTTCTTTTGTTTCTCTTAAAGCAATACCTAATTCTTCTAATTGTGCATCAGCTACTGGAGATGGTGCTTTTGATAATGGACAAGAAGAACTTGCATTTTTAGGGAATGCAATAACATCTCTAATCGATTCTCCACCAGTTAATAACATCGCTAAACGATCTAGTCCTAATGCAAATCCACCATGTGGTGGTGTTCCATATTGGAAAGCATCTACAAACCAACCAAATTGTTCATCAATTTGTTGCTTAGTAAAACCAAGGGCTTTAAACGCTCTTTCTTGTAGTTCTTGTTCATAGATACGTTGTGAGCCACCACCTAATTCAAAACCATTTAATACAATATCATAAGCATCTGCTAAACAATTAGCTGGATCTTTTTCAATTAAATCTATATCACTTTCTTTAGGTCTTGTGAATGGGTGATGTACAGCATAATATCTTGCTGTTTCTTCATCGTATTCAAACATTGGAAAATCAACAACCCATAAGAATGCAAATGTATTTGGATCATATAACTCTAATTCTTTTCCTAGATGATTACGTAAGGCAGCTAAACTATCACATACTACTTGATAACTAGTATCACTAACAAATAGTAATAAATCATTATCTTCAGCTTCCATTTTTTCTTTTAATGCACATAATTGATCTTCACTAAAGAATTTAGAAATAGGTCCTTCTAAAACACCATTATTCATTTTTAGCCATGCTAATCCTTTAGCTTTATAAGTTTTAACAATATCTGTTAATTTATCTATCGCTTTTCTTGAAAAATTAGTTGCTTGATTTTTAACATTGATTCCTTTTACATGCCCATTTGCTTCTAAAGCACTTTTAAATACCATAAAATCAACATCTTTAACTGTTTCATTTAAATTTACTAGAGGTAATTCAAAACGAATATCCGGTTTATCATTACCATACATTTCCATAGATTCATGCCATGTCATACGAGGCAATGGTAAAGAAATATCCAAACCTTTTACATCTTTCATTACTTTCGAAACTAGCCCCTCACCAATAGCCAATATCTCATCTGTAGATAAGAAACTCATTTCAACATCTACTTGTGTGAATTCTGTTTGACGATCTGCACGTAAATCTTCATCTCTAAAACATCTTGCAATTTGATAATATTTTTCAAAGCCAGATACCATTAATAATTGTTTAAATAATTGCGGAGATTGTGGTAAGGCATAAAATGAGCCTTTATGTACTCTTGAAGGTACCAAGAAATCTCTTGCCCCTTCTGGTGTTGATTTATTTAAATATGGTGTTTCAATATCAATGAAATCTAATTCATCTAAGTAATTACGAATGCTTCTTGTAATCTTATGACGAGTAATGATTTTATCTTGCATCGTTGGACGACGTAGATCCAAATAACGATATTGTAAACGTGTTTCTTCTAGGGCATCTGTATCATCAGCAATAATCATTGGTGTTAATTTTGCCGTATTAATAATTTGAATTTCAGTTGCTTCAATCTCAATATCCCCAGTAGGCATATTCGGATTTTTAGAACTTCTTTCAATTACTTTACCAGTTACATGTAAAAGATATTCATTTTTAATTTCTTTAGCTAATTCTTCCATACTTTCATCCACAATGATTTGTGTAATTCCATAACGATCACGTAAATCTATAAATACTAAAGATCCTAAATTTCTTTTTTTCGCAACCCATCCTTTTAGAGAAACATTTTCTCCAACATTGGTAATACGCAATTCACCATTATTATGTGTTCTATTCATGATGATGTTCCCCCTCTTCATGTTCTTCTAAATATGTTAATATATCTTCCAGAGCCACACGATCCTGTGTTTTTGAATGTGTGCATTTAATATTTACCACTTCTTCTTCTACTTCTTGCTCTCCAATAATCATTGCGAAATGAGCTTTTGAACGATCCACTGTTTTAAATTGTGCTTTTAAAGAACGATTTTGATAATCCATATCTGTACTATATCCATTTGCACGAAGCATAGTTACTATCTGCAAAGCTAATTGTTTTGCATCTTCACCCATTGACATAACATATATATCTAATAAATCTTCTTCTACTTGGTCCTCATCCATAGCCATTAATAAACGTTCCATTCCAAAAGCGAAACCAACACCAGGATTACTTGGGCCACCTAATTCTTCAATCAAGCCATTATAATGACCACCAGCACCAATTGTTGAACCAGCACCAAATTTAGGGTCATCAGAAATAATCTCAAAGACACTGTGATTATAATAATCTAATCCTCTCACTAGGTTAGTATCAATTACATATTTTACTTCTAACATATCTAATAATGAGCAAACTGTGTCAAAATGTTCTTTTGCTTCTGGTGTTAAATAATCAATAGCTCTAGGAGCATTGTGCATTGCAGGATGATCTTTATCAACTTTACAATCTAAGATTCGTAATGGATTCTTCTCAAAACGAGATTTACAATCTCCACATAATTCATCTAAATACTCTTTAAAGTGTGCTTTTAAAGCTTCACGATATGCATCTCTACTAGCGCTGTCACCTAAAGAATTAATATGTAATGTAACATCTTTAATACCTAACGCTTCAACAACTGTTACTGCTAAAACCATTGCCTCAACATCTAAATATGGAGAATCATATCCTAGTATTTCTACTCCAAATTGATGAAATTGACGATATCTTCCACTTTGTGGTTGTTCATATCGAAACATCGGTCCCATATAATAAAACTTATTGATTTTATCTGGATTCGCATATAGTTTGTTTTCTACAAAACTTCTTGCAATTCCAGCAGTTCCTTCTGGGCGTAAAGTCATGGATCTATTACCTTTATCATCAAATGTATACATTTCTTTTGATACTACATCTGTTGTATCCCCTACTGATCTTGCGAATAATTCTGTTTTTTCAAAAATTGGTGTACGCATTTCTTTAACATTATACGCACTACAAACAGTTCTTAATAACTGTTCTAATGTTTGCCATTTTGGTGAAGCTGTAGGCAAAATATCAGCTGTTCCTTTTGGTTTTTGATATGCCACTTTCATTTCCTCCTTAGAATATATAAAAACGTCCTTATAACAAAGGACGTTGAAAACGCGGTACCACCTTATTTCATGTATTTCTACATGCACTCGTATAGTTAACGCCTACCACGTTTATCTCTACTAATTTCAAGATAACTCCTCGCAAGTGTCCCATAAATAGTTATTCAATATTTGCACCAAACATATTGTCTCTAAAAATAACATCTTTATTTAATCTTGTTCATTGGATTTATTAGATTATATATAAATTTTTAATAAATTGCAACTACTAATGAATGATTCGTTTAACTTCAAAGATTCCTTGAATACGATCCATATTATCAATTGCTTGTTGTAAACGTTCAGCATCATCTACTGAAATCTTTTATTTAATAATAGCTTGCATATCCACTACATCTGCATGAATATTTAGAATATTAATCTTCATTTGTCCTAAGGTAGTGATTACATCATTTAATAAATTAGGACGATCTAATCCTTGGACTTCTAAATCTGCTTCAAATTTCAAAGTTTGAATTGTCACATGATCCCAATACACTTCAATCAAACGTCCTTGCATATTTGCTTGTTTAACATTTGGACAGTCTTTACGATGCACTTTTATTCCTTGTCCTTGAGAAACATATCCAACAATAGCGTCACCAGGAATTGGATTACAACATTTAGATAATTGGATTTTTAATCCTTCCATGCCTTTAACAACAACCCCACTACTACTTTTAATAGATTGTTGTTTTTTATTTGCTTCATTATTTCTTTGTAACATTTTAGATAAACTATCAAAGAATCCAGATTTTTTAGGTGCTACTTTTTCTAATAATGTCATACATTGTAAGCTTTTACGTCCTACAAAATATAGAATATCGTCAAAATTTTTTGCTCCAAAAGCTCCTAAAAATGTTTTATATGTTTCTGGATCTATATATTTTTTTTCATCTAATTCACGTTTTTTTAATTCTTCACGTAATATTTTTTTACCTTCTTCAATCGTATCTTTTCTTGTTTCTGCTTCACGATTAGCCACGAATTGTCGAATTTTATTACGAGCTCCTGCAGTTCTAACAAAAGTTAACCAATCCTCACTTGGACCAGCCGAAGATTTATTTGTTTTTATTTCTACTACATCACCAGTAGTTAATGGGGTATCAATGGGAACCATTACGCCATTAACTAAAGCTCCAACTGCATGGTGTCCAACTTCTGTATGAATACGATAAGCGAAATCAATAGGTGTTGAACCGTTTGGTAATTCCACAATCTTACCTTGTGGTGTCAATACATAAACATTTGCTTCAAATATATCACGACGTAAAGAGTCATAGTATTCTTTTGCATCGCCATCTTTTATATCTTCACTTAAAGATATAAACTCACGCAACCATTGTAATTTTTCTCCGATTTCTTCTTGTTCTTTTTTAGAAGAATATCCTTTATTTTCTTTGTAACGCCAATGGGCAGCGATTCCAAGTTCAGCTAACTCATCCATTTGTTCCGTACGAATCTGAATTTCAAAAGTATTTCCATCTTCACCTACTACAGAAGTATGTAAAGATTGATACATATTTGGCTTAGGCATTGCAATATAATCTTTAAAACGTCCAGGAATTGGGCGATAATAATCATGAATCAAACCTAAAATACTATAACATGTCATTTTATCATCAGTAATTATCCTCAAAGCATTTAAATCATACAATTCATCAAAACGTTTATTTTTCATAAACATTTTTTTATAAATACTATAAATTGATTTAGCTCTTCCTAAAATACGATATTTAAAGTGTTGTTCATCTAATAATTTCTTTACAGAAGATATCATTTTTTCAACACTATCTTTACGTTCTTTTTGTTTAACCTCTAATAAACTTGATATTTCTCTATAGGCAGTTGGATCTAAATACGATAAACTAATATCTTCTAATTCTGTCTTAATATCACTAATCCCTAAACGATGTGCAATTGGTGCATAAACCTCTAAGGTCTCTCTAGCAATACGTTTTTGTTTCTCTGGAGGCATAAATTGCAAAGTACGCATATTATGCAAACGATCCGCAAACTTGATTAAAATAACGCGAATATCTTTTGCCATCGCAATATATATTTTACGATGATTTTCCGCATAAACATCGGCTTCATCTTTAAAAGGCATCTTGTTGATTTTAGTAACACCTTCTACTAAGGAAGTAATTTCTTCACCAAAACGAGAAACCATTTCATCCCTAGGAACATGACAATCTTCCATCACATCATGTAATAATCCGGCTGTAATCGTAGCTGGACCTGTTTGTAATGTCGCTAAAATATAGGCAACCCATAATAAGTGATTTGTGTATGGTTCTCCACTCTTACGCTTTTGCGTAGCGTGTTTCTCCATAATAAAATCATATGCTTTAATAAGCATATCAATATCTTCCTGATTTGTAATATAACTCTTCGCTACTTCTAAAATGTCTTCAATGACAACAACGTCACCGGCTCCTTTATATTGCATTCTTTGCACCCCCTTTATTACATAGTATATGCGAAAAAAGAGATTTCTCTCTTTTATTAATATTTTAGCATTGAATATACATTATATCCTTCTAGCTTTTTAATACCTTCTAATGCTTCTAATTCGATTAAAAATGCTATCCCAATAACATTTCCACCCAATTTTTCTATCAATTTAACAGTTGCTTCAACTGTTCCACCAGTCGCTAATAAATCATCTACAATAATAACATTTTGTCCTGGCTTAATACTGTCGGTATGAATATGTACTGTGTTTGTTCCATACTCTAAAGCATACTCTTCACTTACTGTTTCCCTAGGTAATTTACCAGGTTTTCTAACTGGAACAAATCCAGAATGTAAATTATAAGCAACGGGACACCCAAATAAGAAACCTCTAGCCTCTGGTCCAGCAACAACATCTACTTTACTTGGTAAATTATTTGCCCACTCTACAAAAGTATCAATCGTAAAACGATATGCATCCTTATCTTGCATTAGTGGTGTAACATCTCTAAACAGTACTCCCTCCTCAGGAAAGTCCTGAATACCTGCTACATATTTTGTTAAATCCATATAACTGCCTCCTATACATATATATTATACCAAATTTTTGATATTTTTTAAACTATATAATACCTTCCACTATCATATTAATGCTTTCCATATTTCTAAAACGATTAATGCTTAGTTTTCCAACTAATGAAATAGTTGTTTCATTAACATAATCTGGAAGTAAACTACCTTGATTAAAGAACAATGCTTGTAAATTAACAGTATCCGTATGTAAATCAAACTTTAAATGTTTTCCTTCACTTAACGTATACACTTTATCAATCTGGAGATTTTCAACACATAAGACAACTTCTTCATTTCCATTACCAAGTGGTTGTAACACTTCTAAACTTTCAATATTATTTTTAGTAATATCTCCTTGGTCAATACGCAATGCCTCTATTTTCTTTTCTGGCATAACATCTATAGTCTGCGTAATATATTCTTGTATTTTTTCTTTAAGTCCAACACAATTTTCTTTAGTAACACTAAATCCACCTGCTAATGCATGACCTCCATAAGTTACTAATGAATCTTTTACATGTTCAAATATATCTGTTAAAGGTAACTCTTGAATCCCTCTAGCACTTCCTTTAAACACTTGATTCTTTTCATCGTAATGCATAACAAAACTTGGACGATAGTATTCTCTTGTGTATTTACCAGCAACTAGCCCAACAATCCCCTCATGTATTTCTATATCATGACAATATAGAAAAGCATCATCTTCAAGTACGCTTTTCTTTACTTCTAGATATTGTTTTTGTGTTAGCTCTTGTCGTTTACTATTTACTTTAACTGCTTGAGTAGCTAATTGTTGCACAAAATTAACCTCTGTGCCTTGCAAGAAATACTTTACTACATGATTTGGATTCACCATTTCACAAAGTCTTCCAAAAGAATTAATTTTAGGAGCAATAATAAAGCCTAAACTTTGTACACTATATGTTTGATTATTGCCTAATAATAATTCTAATGGTAAAAATTTTTCCTCTTTCATGAACTGTAATCCTCTTTTAACTAAAGAACGGTTTTCATCCAATAAAGGCATCATATCACTAATCGTTGTACAAGCTGCCAAACTAAATAAGTATTTATCATGTTTTCCTAATAATGCACTGGCTAATTTATACGCTACAAATCCACCAGATATTTCTTTAAAAGGATATTCGGATGATGCCTTAGTATGAATAATTGCACAAGCATCAGGTAATTCATCTTCAAAACTATGATGATCAGTAATAATAACATCAACACCCAATTCATTCGCTTTTTCAACTGCTTCAAAAGCTTTTACTCCATTATCAACAGTAATAATTAATTGATATCCCTTTTCCGCCACCTGTTCAACTCTTTCCACATTTAAACCATACCCATCAATGGTACGATTTGGAATATGATAACCAACTTGAACGTCTAATTGACGAAAAGTATCCACCAAAATTGTTGTAGCTAAAATACCGTCACAATCATAATCTCCATAGATACAAATTTTTTCTTCATTTTCAATTGCTTCTTGAATACGATCCAAAGCAATATCTGCATCTGAAAACAACGAGAAATCATGAAAAATCAATCTTTCTTGCATTATACTTTGTACAGCTTTTTCATCAAACTCTTTATACGCTAATATTTTAGCTAATAAAGAGTTGACTTGATATTTTTGTATATAATCAATGTAATTATTACTATTTTTTATCGTCCATTCCATATTTTTCTCCTCAAAGTAAAAAAAGTTGCAGTAGCAACTATTTAGAAATAAATTCATTAAAGTCTTGGATACTCAAATGAGATGCTTCCTTTACTACTTTTACACTCAAATATTCGAATATATCTGATACTTGTACATTCATAATATCATCAATAATATCACACATCGGTACAACATCACGACTTTTCCATTTCATATTAAATAAATACTCTTTAATTTCCTCTTCCGAGATGTTATGAATATTTTGTTTTTTGAAATCTCTAACTTTTAATTTAATTAAAAAACGCATATCATATTTACTAAATTTATAGTTAGCTCCCATATCCATTGTTTGTCCTCCATCTCATCTATTACCTATCTATTATATGATAATTTTCGACATATGGAAAGACTTTTCTAAAGAATAATATAATTGTTTTTTTCTTCGTCTTTTAATTACATAAGAAACTTGATAGTAGGAGTTTTTTTATTTCTTATGTATATTTAGTGACACTAAAACATACCTATTATTAATGAAATTAATTTTAGATAAAGGAAGTGTCATATGAAGAAAAAACTTATTAACTCATTTATTATATTATCCGCAAGTAGTGCAATAACAAAACTATTTAGTATTATAAATCGAATGGTTTTAGCTAGATTATTAGATAGTAATGGAATGGCCTTATATGTATTACTATTACCTACACTTTCTTTATGTATCACCTTAGGTCAGCTAGGAATACCTTCAGCTGTATTTCGTTTAGTTTCTAATCCTAAATACAATAACAAGAAAGTAATTATTAGTGCTAGTACCTTAAGCTTTTTCACTTGTATCATTGTTGTTATTGGATTATTTTTATCTTCTAAATTTATCGCTTTTGATTTATTAAAAAGCCCAGATGCTTGGTTACCACTATTATCTCTTTGTATTTTCATTCCTTTAGTTGGAATTAGTGGTATTATAAAGAATTATTTTATGGCCAAAGAGAATGTGTATTTAGTAGCTAAAGCTCAGTTTATTGAAGAAGTAGCTCGTTTAGGATTCTCTTATTTTTTAATTAGTCGTTTTCAAGGAGCTCCAATTTCAGTTCTAATAACTTTTGCATTTTTAGCTATGAGTATTGGTGAATTAAGTTCTATTGTATATATGTTATATCGCCTAAAATACAAACCTGGTAAACACGTTTTAAAGAAAGAATATGTAAAAGATAATCTCCAATTAAAAGATATGTTAAATATCGCTATGCCATTAACTGGTTCTAGGTTATATCATAGTTTAGTTAGCTTCTTAGAGCCAATTACACTGATGTTTGTACTAACTGGATTAAATATGTCCCAAAGTCTAATTCAACACGACTACGCTGTTATTAGCGGATATGTTATATCACTATTAGTAACTCCAACCTTCTTTAATAATGTCATATACCGGTTATTCCTACCTATTATTACAAAGGATTTAGTGTATAACCAGAAAAAGTCAGCTAGACGTCATTTATTAATTGCCTTATTTGGTTGTCTTCTAATTAGTGTTCCTTTTACAATTATCTTTTACTTCTTTCCAGAAGTCTGTTTATCTTTAATCTACAACACAACTGAAGGAGCTAAATATTTAAGTTATATGTCCATACCATTTACATTATTTTATTTACAAACTCCATTAACAGCTACCCTACATGCTTTAAATAAAAATAAAGTAATATATATTATTGGATGTATTGAATGCACTCTAGAAATTGCATTAACATATATTCTTGCTTTCCACTTCCAAGTACTAAGTGTTGCCATGAGTTTATTATTTGGATTATTAATAACACTAATCTTAAGTGCTATCTGTGTATATTATTATGTATTCAAAGAAAATAGAGTTTTAGCGTAAGCTAAAGCTCTATTTTTGTTTATGTAACCATTCAGAAAAAATAGTTAATCCTTCTTCTATTATTTCCGGGTCGTTAGCCATTCCAAAACGTAAGTGGTGTTCTATACCAAAACAAGAACCAGGAACAAAGAATACCCCAGTATCTTTTTGTAATTTAATACATAGTTCATCAGATGGCATATCAATATGATATTCAAGAAAAGCTATTGTCCCTGTTGTTGGTAAAACACATGAAACCAATGGCTCATTAGCAATCCAATCTTTAATTAATTGACGATTTTGTTCACAGATTCTTAATGTGCGTTCATGAATTTTATCATATTGTTCCAATGCAATACTAGCTAAATAATCATAAATATAACCATTACTAATCATATGATAATCTTTACGATTATTAATTTCTTTTATTAAAGAAGTGGGACCTTTAATCCACCCCATACGAATTCCAGGTAACCCAAATACCTTTGACATACTTCCTGTAGAGATTCCTTTTTCATATATATCACTAATCGCTACTTCTTTAGATATTGAAGCACCACGGTATGCTTCATCAATAAAGATATAAAGATCATATTTTTTAGCTAAAACAACAAGTTCTTCTAAAAGTGTTTTAGAAAAACTTGTTCCAGTTGGATTATTTGGGCTTGTTAAACAAATCATCTTTGTATTACTTTTAATTAATGTTTCAAATTCATTTACCTCAGGTATCCATCCTTTTTCTTTTTGTAATCTAACAAAAATTACTTCAACTCCATAAGATTGTGGTAAAGAATACAACTGTTGATATGTTGGTAAGATGGTAATAATATGATCTTCTTTATCTAATAAAGAAGTCAATACCATTTCATTAGCACTAATACAACCATGACAAATAGCTAAGTTTTCATAGTTACCAGTATCATATAATTTTAAAATACCTAACATTAGTTTTTTAGATCCTTCAATAGGACCATAATCTAACTTTGTTTTATAAAGATTATCCAATATTTCTTTTGCATTATTGGTATAGGAAAGTAAATCTTCTATCGATAAAGCAGCCACACATGATTCTGCTAAATTATAAGTATATTCTTTTTCATGTTCTGTCATCCATGATTCTAGAGCAAATGTTTCTAATTTCATTAATACATTACCTTACTTAAGAAATCTTTAGCACGCTCTGAACTCGGATTTTCAAAAAAATCTTTAGAACTAGAATCTTCCATGATTTGTCCATCTTCCAAGAAAATAACACGATTTCCTACTTCCTTTGCGAATCCCATTTCATGAGTTAC
>JBKEBJ010000462.1:0-7962 GCA_047973105.1 Coprobacillaceae bacterium
CTAAGAATGGTTTAAATAACATTAATACTGGGCGATCAATTTTATATGAAAGGACATTAGAAATTATTCGAACATGTTTAATACAACGAGCAAAAGTTGTTATTTGGGAGAATGTACCTAATTTGATTTCTAAGCGACATAAACATCATTTCAATCATTATATCCAATGTATGGAAGAAATGGGGTATACGAACAGTCATGCTATTTTAAACCCTAAAGATTTTGGAACTCCACACAGTAGAGATAGATTATATGTTGTTAGTTTTTTAGGTAATCAAAAATACAAATTTCCTGAACCAATTAAGAATATTAAGTGAGATATAAAAGATTATTTAGATTTAGATGTATATTTTGATGATTATAAATTATCATATAATGAAATGTCTTTGTTCTTCGAGGAAGAAGGAAACCTATATGTTAAGGAAGCTACTAAACTAGGGTATAAACTTGTAGAGGAATATGATGTCATAAATGTAGAACGACCAAACTCTAAAACCAGACGTGGAAGAGTAGGGAAACGAATGGCTAATACATTAACAACTAGTCCAAAACAAGTAATTTATTATAATGGAAAATTAAGGGATCTAACGGCATTAGAACATACTAGACTTACAGAGTTTAGTGATGAAGATTATTATAATATGCGTAAAGTGATTGATGATAAAAAGATATCCTTTTTAATGGGTAATAGTATTGTAATAACAGTTTTGAAAGCTATATTTATGGAAATATTCAAACAATATAGATTTTAGAAAAGAGGTTTAAAATGAAGAATGAAATAAACTTAAAAATAATGGATCGATATTTTAATGATGTAATTAGAGGATTAAAAACATTTGAAATAAGAAGTAATGATAGAAAATATTATGTTAATCAAATATTAAATCTTTATGAAATTTGTATCGATGAAAAAGAGAATGAATGTTGGAATTATACAACTCGAAGTGTAAGGGTAAGAATAACTTATATATTGAGTGATCCATTATATGTTAAAGAAGGATATGTTGTTTTGGGAATTAAGTTATGTTTTAAAGATAAGGTTAAAATAAAAATGAAAGGGTGGAAGAAATGAACTTATTAAAAGTATTTGAGACTAATGAGGATATTATTAAATTAAAAGATGGAAATAATAAAGCAATGATAGCTATAGCAATATTAGCTATTGTTTTATTATTAGGATTAGTTACATCTAAATTTTGGTTACCTGATGGGCGAGATAATGCAACATTTATACGTGAGGATTGTAATTTTAATAATGTAACAGTTGGAATTATTAAGGATAGTTATAATATTAGTTATGCTGATCAAATAGGGGAAGTTTCATTTATAGAAATGAAGTTCCCTGAAAAAGAGGTGGAAAAGGTTAGTTATAAAGTTTTTGATGAATCAGGTAATGAATTACCAGTAAGTATAATTAAGGGGAATGAAATATCAGAAGGTACGATTATAAATACAGATATATTAATACAATTTGGGATACCTACAGATATTCACTATACAAAAATTGTAGTATCGCAAGGTAATTTGAACTATGAATATGTGGTGGATTATAGAGATTACAAAGAAACAAAAATGTTAGAACGTGATAAGGATTATTTAAAGAACTTAAATGAATTTGAGAGTGAGTTAAAAAACCTTAATGATGATTTAGTAGAAAAGAAAGAAAGTATTAAAAATGAAACTAATGAGGATAAAAAAGATACTTTAAAAAATGATAAGATTATCATTGAACACGCTATTAAAACACAAGAGGAGATTATTAAACAGTTCAAAAATGGAACGTATGTTATTAAAGATAAAAAGGATACTAAAGAAGACGTAAAGGAAATTCCTACAGAAGAGGAAGCACCAACACAGGAAGAAACACCTGTACAGGAGGAAACGCATGTACAAGAAGAAATACCGCAATAGAAAGCATAAAGTGTTTGTAGCAAGAATACCTTTAATAAAAATATTTATATGGATATTTCATAATTTGCGATCTTTTTATTGGAAGAAATTTAATAAAAGTATTTATGATTACTGGATACGATTTGATAAAGCTATAAATAGATTGGGTTTTGTTGCGTTAGAATATGGACGTAAAGAAAACCGTAATATCGATGTTAATAAGATACCAAGAATTAAATATCAATTTAAAGATAATATTATGTCTTTGGCTATATCATTTAAAATTTTAGTAACAGATGATGATTATGAAAAGTTACTAAAGAAGATTAAAACAAATACAAATTTAGTTGTATTAAGCTATAAAATTGATATGGGAGTATGTTATGTAGAGGTAGCAAATTTAAGTGATAATATGCCTATTGAACAATATATATCTAAAGATAATCTATATAAAGTTCCTATAGCGACGAGTTATGGAAAAGTATTGTATTGGAATTATACAGAACACCCTCATTTATTAATTAATGGTGCTACAGGTGGCGGTAAATCAGTATTTGATACGTATTTATTATCTAGTTTATGTAGATATTTTAAAATAGATCTTGTTGATGGGAAAAGTGTTGATTTTTCAATGTATGAAAAGTATTTGAATCGATACGGTGATAGTCTTGATTTAGAAAATGCATATAGCACAATTTATAATTTTGAACAAGAAATGCTTGGAAGATATGCAATATTAAAAGAATTAGGATTGAAAACGATTTATAGTGAGGGGTGTGATTTAGAACCTCGTTTTTTAGTTATAGAAGAATTTAGTAGGATAATAGAAAGTATACAGGATATTAAAGAGCGTAAACGTATGGATAAATGTATAAATAATTTACTAGCTTTAGGTCGTGCAGCAGGTATGCATTTAATACTTTCAATGCAAAGAGCAGATACTAAATATATCACTGGTGACGCAAGAAATAATTTAACTATAAGAATAGCTTTAGGATCAAATGAAGTAGAAACATATAGAATGTTATTTAATGATGGCACTCTTATGGAGGAGTACGGCAAAGGTCATGGAGTGTTATCTATTGGTGGTAAGATATATAGAATCTGTACGCCATTTGTGAAAGATATAAAGCTAGAATAGAATAAAGTTTAAAGGGGTTATAATACCCTTTTTCACAATAATTAATAAAAAATGGTGTTTCGTGTAGAAGCACTTTTTTTGTTTTTTTAATATCAGTTTTTTTATTAGGAAAAGGAGCGTATAAAATGCAAGATGTAATTTACGTTTTAAGAATTAAAGGTATATTAATGTTATATATGTATTTGGTGGTAAAAATACTATGTTATTTAAGGTTTTTAGTAATTGCTAGTATTGTACCAAAATGGAGTATCGCCCCACGCCTACCGAAGGTAGAAGGCGTGGAGGGGCGTTTACGTCAATGGTTGGACACGAGCGTAGCGAGTGGCTAACCATTACTTATATTTATTAATAGTAAACGTTAGCGTCAAAAATGAACATTGATAGTACAGTAAAATATAACATTAAAATCTTGAAAAGCGGAAAATATACAGAAGTGTATATTTATCACGATAAAATTTTTACTAGAAGTAAAAAGAAAGAAAAAGATAAATTAGCAGAAAAGATAGATAGATTAGTAGACGAACTAATTATTGATGATGCTAAGTTAAAAACTATGGACGAACCCCCTTTGACTGAAAAACAATTAAAAGCGATTGAGAAGATTAGAAAAAAGAATACAAAGAGGACGGAGTTATCCATAAACAAATCAAAACAAAAATTACGTCGTTTAATTAATTCTAATTTAGGTAAGTATAAACAATTAGATAAATTTCTAACATTAACGTATGGTTACAAAATGAAGGACAGGAATAAAGCACATAATCACTTAAAAGTGTTTATACGCAATATTCGTAGAAAATATGGTGATCAAATAGAATATATAGCAGTCTTGGAAATTCAGGACGGAAGCAGACGAAAAGACAAAGATAAAAAGAAAGCTACTAATAACTTGCATTGGCATATATTACTATTTGATATGCCCTTTGTACAATACGAGATATTACAGAAAAGTTGGAAACATGGGCATTTAGATATACGTAAAATACAAGAGTTCGGAGATGTGGCAGGGTATCTTACAAATTATCTAGGTGATGATGATATTTTATCGTTAGGGCATAAAAAGAGTTATACATCATCAAAAGGGTTATTTAGACTTGAAGAGGAGTTGACAACAGATAAGGTTAAAGTAGCTAATATTATGAATGAAGAAGGTTCAAAAATTTTGTACAATGGAACATTTCAGAATGGACAGGTTGGAAAATTTACCTACATGAAGATAGAAAATACAAACTACAATAAAAAAGAGTAACTTCAATTAAAGTTACTCTTCTATATCATCTTTATCTAAAATAATTTGGTTTCCTTTGTCATCAATAAACATTAATGTTGTATTAGTAAGTTCAGCTAATAATATTAAATCTTTAGCAGTCCATGAATTACGCTTTATTTTATTTGAAATATTCGGCTGACTTCTATTAGTGAATTTTGCATAAGTGCTAATGTTTTCATTGTTTAGTTCTAATAATGAATTGATCTTATTAATTATTCCCATGTACTTACTCCTTTCGCAATCAAATTATAACATACTTATATTATATAACGCAATCATAAATAAATATAACGAAATCGTTATATAATCATTGACATATAACGAAAACGTGATATAATATAACTATAAGATAAAGGAGAATATTAAGATGGCAACAAGATTAGAAATCGCAAAACAGAAAGCAAAAAGATTGGAAAAAGAAAGTAATGCTTATTATGAGAAGTCAAGGAATGAATCAAAATTAATTCCATTAGGACAACCTAATATTATTGGTCGAGGTGATATTTACAAAGATGTAAAAAGATATGGTGAAAAGGCTTACCAATTATCACTAGAACTAGATAAACAAAATGATAGAGTTGAAATGTTAGAAAAGGTTGAAAACTTCAAAAATGAAAATGAATTGATACGTGATGTTCATGTAGTTGGTAAAACATCTTATGCGACTGTTGGAGTAAAGACAAGTGTTAATAACTTAGAATACTTTAGAAATCAGTTAAAAGAATTTGAAGAATTAAATATGAAAGCTAAAAGATACAACAAAGAAAGAAATAAAGATAAACCTAAAATGATTACTTATGGTGTAAAAATCACAAAGCTAAAACAAAAAATCGAATTCTTAGAAAAAATAGAATCAAAAGCTAAAAGTGATAATAGCTTAATGAGTGATCATGCTAAGAAATTAATTGAGAGTGGTAAAGTAAACCAATGGAAGAAGAAACCTATATATTATTTTGTTCAAGGGTTAAAAAAAGTGGCACTTGTAATTAATACAAATGGTGAATTTGAAGTATCTAATAAATATTCAACTAGAAATAGTGAAGAAGTAGAATATATCAAAAGTATACTAGCATAGAAAAAATAAGGGTAAGGTAAATGAATAAAACAAAAAATGTAAGACCACTCCGTAAAGAGAACTTGTTTACTTCACCCTTAAATATAACAAAAAAAGAAAAAAAGAAAAGAGGAAATGAAAAATGTTAGGAAGTTTACAGAATAGATTATATGAAGGTTCACAATTAGAAAAAGAAATTTATGTAGGAAGGGGAGCGACAGAGTGTTGTTATACTGACAGATATGCATATGAGGTTGTAAAGGTCATCACTCAAAAAAAATGTATAGTTAGAAGATGTGATGCAGAAAGAATTGATAATAATGGAATGAGTGAAAGTCAAGAGTATGAATATAGTTTGCAAGATTTTAAAGAGTGGGTTGATGGTATTGGTAGAAAAGAAAACAATGAAATTGTCTTGATCAAAACAAAGAAAGGTTGGAAAAAACTGGGTGCAGACAGAAGATTTATTTTAGGGCTTAAAAAGGAATATTATGATTATTCATTCTAAAATAATTAATATCTAAAAAAAGTTGAGGTATATAAAAAAGGTAAGTGCACTTGACAACAAAGTGCTTACTTACCTTACCCTTAATTATATCATTTAAATTTTTAAAATAAATTGAAGAAATAAAAAACCTAGCAAATGCTAGGATCTTTTTTATTGTTTTTCTATTGTTACGATATCTTGCATTTTACAATCTAACATTTCGCACAAGTCTACTATAGTAGATAATCGCATATTCTTATTATTACGAAGTGAATCTAATGTACCTTTACTTAGTCCAAAATTGTGAATTAAGTCATACTGTGAAAGTTTCTTTTTCTTTATGGTTTTGAAAAAAGGTTTATAACTGATATACATTTAATCACTCCTTACTTGTCATATTAATTATAATAGTAAAAAATATAATTTAATATGGTCGACATGTAGGGTATGTGATATAATGAATATGCTATTTCTTGTTTATAATATTAGTGCTGTCGTTGCCTAGTATGATGCATGGGTAATATTTAAAAAAATCAAAACAAGAAAAAAGCAACTTCTCTTTTCACTTCATAAATGGGGCGTGAAAAGAGATTTTTATTATGCAAAATGTTTTTTACGTCGTTTTAGGGTAACTTACGTCGAAAGTGTTGACAAATGGAAAAAACAATGATAGCGTATATCCAAACAATCGATTGTAAAATAAAACAAAGGAGAATTAAGAATGAGAATTTTAAAAAGAGTAGTAATGGCATGTTTAAGCTTATCATTAATTATCCCTTCTATTAGCACTGTTTCTGCAACAGAAACAGATGCGAACAGTGCGAGTTTTGAAATCAATGGTATTACATATCATGTTGATGTAGAGGAAAACGAAAAAATACGTATTTCAACAGTTACCGATTCCAATGGAAACACTTCGATATCTGAATATAATAAAGATAGTGGAGTGTTAATATGTGATGGAGAAGTTGTGGCAATGGAAACAGTAGCTACTGCCCCTCAAATAGGAACTAGAGCAGTAGAGGGTGGCGGAAATGGAATGAGTAGTACACGTTTATCATATAACGTATATACACTTTCAGGTGATTATGCAAATTTAGTTTCACAACTTACTGGATTATACTTTGGATTTAGTTGGGGTGGAATAATTTCTACAATAGCAGGGTGGCTAGTTGGAACGGTAACATTAGAGGTGCGTATCTCAAAATTTAAGTCAGCGTTAAAAATGTCTTCTGGAACATATAAAGGAAAGTATAAATATTGGACAAATGTTGTTATTTTGAAAGGGAGAAGTATCATTTTAAATGAAAATCATTCAACTTATTACCAATAAATGAATAATAATATAATAAGGATGTGAATATAAGATGAAAAATATTATTACCAGTCTTTTATCAATAAAAGAAGGCGGATTATTTTCTTACAAGGAAAGAAGCTTGAAAATAGAATATTGGATAAGAATGGTATTCTTAATCGATATTATTCTACAGTTTTTAACTAAAGATATGTTTATTATTCATGTTGTGTGTATTTCTTTGTTGAGTGTTTCTAGTCTCATTGGTATCTTTGGTATTCTTATGTACAAGGAACAATTTGATAAAGAACATATATTAGAAATTAGAAAGTTTATCTTCTTTAGTATTGTTTTCATAATAGTTTTGGTAGCATTTCTATTTTTAAATAAATAATCATATCCTTATAAATAAAAAAAGCAATTTCTCTTTTTACTTCATTAGTAAGTAAAAGGAGATTTTTTATGTTGAATGATAAACAATTAAT
This sequence comes from Coprobacillaceae bacterium, assembly GCA_047973105.1. Classification (GTDB taxonomy): domain Bacteria; phylum Bacillota_I; class Bacilli_A; order Erysipelotrichales; family Coprobacillaceae; genus CAKVJS01. The sequence continues at coordinate 7,622 of JBKEBJ010000462.1, forward strand.
TATGCTGATAGAAAATGAATTAGCTATACAAAGGAGCATGCTAATGGTTATATGCCTAGCATATGAAAGTAACAAACTTGAAATTGATGAAGTAACAAATGTATTACAAATATTAGTAGAAAGACTTGATCAACTTACTAGAGAATTTTAAAAGGACTATTGATAGTCCTTTTTCATTGTTTATGACTTTCAATAAACCATTTGTTTTTTTCAAAGAAATGGTTCCTTTCTTTTCCTTCTATTTTACATTTATAACGAATGCCACAACCTCCAACAATAGAAGAACGTCTGCTGATATCATAAATTCTATCAATACTATATTTGTCTCGATGTCCGAAACC
>JBKEBJ010000009.1:0-1742 GCA_047973105.1 Coprobacillaceae bacterium
CCTGTTAGCCCTGCCATTATAGATTCGAACTTTTCGAACTAGAAATGAGTGGTTGTGCTATAAATTATTTAGGTATAACAACTCGTAATTTTTATAACAGAACCGGTCATTTATAAATAAATTTTATAAGTACGCTGTTTGGGTTTTAGTAAAAACCTGAAATAATGGATCGTTTAAACAGGTAAGGTGGAGCTTCTCTTTATGAGAGGCTCCATTTTTTTGTATCCTTCCTTTTATAATTTTAGAAGGGATATAAAAGAATGAATACACCAACAAAAAGTGAAATTATGCATTTAAATCAGGCTATTACAGATAAACTAAAGTATAGTGAAATGGTTGTCTTAGCAACGGAATGTAGAAAACATGGAATTGTATCAATTGACGCAGTAGAGGTTCTTAAATATATAGACCCAAGAGTACGAACTACTGCTAGAGTGCCAGTTGAATATGTAAATTGGTTAGTTGACACTAAACTAACAGACAAATCAAAAAAGGAAAAGCAAATTGAAGGTCTTAAGCCAAGTGAGAAAGATAAATATAGAAAATATCGTATTGGCCGTGAAATAAGAGTTCGAACTAGATATAAAAATAAGCCCAAAGCCTATCAAGACTTAAGATTACAAAATATCTATGTTGCAGGTTTACATAAATATTTAGTAGACAAGGGCTTATAATGGTTGCTTTAGATAGAATGAATCCAAATGATTCAAGACTTGATAAACTAAATGAACTACTAGCTAAAGACTTTAAGCTAAAAGTAAAAGTACCAGATAAACGCAGAAATCCGCATCTTCCAGATTTGCGATATCGTACTGGTTATTACCACTTAACTACTTTAGAAAAGAAACGATCTTTCACTAATCGAAGTAAGAAATTTATTGAAGATGAGGGAGTTGATCGCATGGACCCTGGTAATCAATTCATTACAGTAAATACATTCACAAACGAAAAGTCACGTAAAAACGAAGATGTATTTAGTTTAATGGAATTTTATATTGATTTAGATATTTATAATTCAGACTATTATAAACGGGAATATAACGAATTGTATCCTTCAGATAATGAATATCGAGTTAATCATAGATTGCTTAAGAAACTAATTAAATCAATTTGTCAGCGTGAAGATATTCCATATCCAAGTAGGATAGTCTATTCAGGAAATGGATATTATCTAATGTGGAAAATTAGAGCTCAGAACATCACAGATGATGAAGGTAGATACTTTAAAGGTGCTCCAAGACAAATGCGTGGACTGTATCGAGCAGTGCAGAAACAACTGGTTAAAGACTTCTTAATCATGGGTGCTGATAGTTCAGCTGTAGATGAAGCTAGAGTCCTTCGAGCAATCGGTAGTACCAATACTAAAACTGGTGAATATGTTGAAACAATTCATGAAACTGGTAAAGGCTTTGATATTAAAGAGTTTGCTACCCAAGTATTGCCTTACACCTACAATGAAGCTAAAGCATATAAAGAACGTAAGAAAAATGAACCAAAGAAAAATAGTTATAATCAATCCTACGCTGAGTGGTTACTAAAGTATCTAAACGAGATAGTGGAAGCAGGTAAGGTTAAAAAAGGTAATACAAATAACTTCATGTACATATATTTCTATGCATTACGAATAAATGAACTATCTGAAGACTTAGGTTATGAACTTCATTCAACTTTTAAATATCAAATTGAAGATTCAGAACTACGTAATAACGTAAAACAAGCAAATAATGTAAAACATAGCATGA
>JBKEBJ010000018.1:0-3027 GCA_047973105.1 Coprobacillaceae bacterium
TCTCTTTTTGGGCCCAAATATAATAATTCGTTTCTGGCGTTTGACATACTGTCGCATCCAAGCAGAATGAGTCTTGACGAGTAATAATTTGACCACATTCAACCCATTCATCGACCATTGGGTTCTGTCCTGTACATTTAATTGCATACATCCTATGTTGGAAGGTCTTATCATATGCATGTTCTTCTTTGGTATGAGAAGCTGCATAGTAAATATAAAATTCACCTTCTACATAATGGATTTCCGGAGCCCAGATAAGTTGACTCTGCTCACCTGATTCGTGTTTAAACCAAACATTCTTCACATCATTAGTCTGTAATTCTTCTAAACTTTTCCCACTTCTAACCTCAATCAAATCATAAGCTGGCACACTTGCAGTCATATAATATGTTCCATCGGTATGCTTATAAACATGTGGGTCAGCTCTTTCTATAATAAATGGTGTTTTGTACATAATTTCTCCTTTGTTATCTATATATCTTATTTCCAAATTTATGATCATTCTCTAATGTAAAGATACTAATTACTGTAATTACAAGTACTATCGCAGACAAAATAAAATATGTTTGCTGGAAACCAATAGAATCATATAATTGTCCCGCTGTAGTCGAGAAAATAAATACAGAAATTTGTTTTGCAAAGTTAAATGCTAACATATAAATTGTTGCGTATAACTTACGATCAAATGTAGCATCTATATACTTCATTACTGAAACAAGTAATAATGGCATTTCAAGTCCTGCTAATAATCTAAAGAATATTAGGAACCCATAGTTAGGTGCTAACGCACTACCAAAGATTCTAATGAATGTAATAGTACCGAATGCAATCAATCCTTTTTTTGCCCCAATTTTATTAATAATGTATGGCATTGGTATCATCAGTAAAACTTCTAAAGCAATCTGCGTTGAAGTCATATAACTATATATAACTGTTCCCTTATCAGGATCATCAAAATAACTTTGGAAGAATACAATAAACTGTTGATCAAATACATCATACAACGCTGCGGCTCCAACAAAGAAGAAAGCTAATGCCCAAAAGTTCTTAAACTTAAATATACTAAATACTAGTTCTTTTGTTATTTTACTATTTTCACCTTCTTCATCTCCATCTAGCACTTTGACATCATCTGTGAAGCTTACCTTGTCAAAGAATAAAACTAAAATAGTAAGTACTATGGCTGAAATTGAACAAGCCCAAAAGATAGCGTTTGGATGCCAAATAAATAATCTACCAGCAACTAATGACGCTGTTGCTCCAGCTATCGACCCTCCCATACGCGAGTGCCCATATTCAAAATTGTTTACCCAACTAGCTCTTTCAATGTATTGCTCAATTACACCTACTCCACCGTTTAAAATAAAACTAAGGTAGATTCCAGCAACAACCACACCAAGCGTTGTATTAATAGCTAGTATTGGTAAGAATATCCATTGAAAGAATGGCCCAATAAATATTGCTGCGATTGCAATTGATGCTAATAGTGTTTTTTTAAACCCAAGCTTGTCCGATGCTACTCCAAAGAATGGCTGAAATATTAATGAAATACCCGCCATTAATGAGAACAGCATTCCTGATTGCGCCCCATTTAAACCTGCAACCGATTCTAACCATAATGTTAAATATCCATACACAACTGCCCAAATAAAGAAGTAACTAAAGTGACTCCCTGCAAAACTCCAAAATTGTTTTTTATCATTATTTGTTTTCATAATTAATCTCCTCAATCTACGCACATCACTCTTGATTGAGTTATATGCCTCCTCATAGAATTGTAAACTTTTCCTTTCGTTAATAATTTAACATAAAAATTTACAGATTCATAATAAGCAGAGGAAATACACCAACATGTATTAAAAAAAACAATACATGTTGTGTGTTGTTTATGAAAATACACAACAATAACGATACAAGTTATTCTGATAACACCCTGCATCGCTACTTTTAATACTACTTGTTTTTTATCTTTGTTTTTTATTCATTTTTAAATCATATAATACTGCTGATAATAGAACAAGTCCTTTAACAACATACTGCCATTGAGCACCTAAGTTTAAAATTGACATACCATTATTAATTACACCTAAAATGAATCCACCAATTACTGACCCTGCTACAGTTCCGATACCACCTGCAGCTGATGCACCACCAATGTATGTAGAAGCAATTGCATCTAATTCAAACATATTACCTGCTACTGGTAGGGCTTGATTCATGTATGATGCGAAAACAATTCCGGCAAGAGCAGCAAATGCTCCCATAATTATATATACTTTGAATAAAGTCTTTTTAGCATCAATCCCTGATAACTCTGCAGCTTCTTTATTTCCACCAATAGCATATACATGACGTCCGAAAACGGTATTGTTTAATACGTATGTCATAATTAAAGCTAGGATTGCAATAATTACAAACACGTTCGGAATTCCTCTATATGTAAAGAACACCCAAGTTAACATTAAATCAGCAACTAATATTGCGATATATTTATTAACATAATATGATTTTTTTTCTACATGGATTCCTTTTTCAATTTTCTTTTGAATTCCTTTGTAGTCAATAATTACATATGCAATGAAAATTAGTAACATGATGATTATTACACTGAAATTACCATCACCTGGAAGGTAATCTTGAATAAAACCTGCAGAAATATTTCCAAATCGATCATCATAAAAACCAATTGGCGACATATTTGTTATGGCATATGTCAGCCCACGGAATACCTGCATTCCTGCTAGAGTAACAATAAATGCGGGAACAGCTTTGTAAGCTGTAAAGAAACCAATAATACTACCAATAAATAGACCTAATATAACAGTAATTAAGATTGTTGGAATTAATCCAATTCCCGTATTATATAATATTGCCGCAGTTGCACCTGTGAACCCACAAACAGAACCAACAGACATATCGATATTACCAGTTATAACAACTAAGGTCATACCTATAGCAAGAATAATTACATATGCATTCTGTATAATAATATTAGTCACATTTCTCGCTGTTAAATTTATAAATCCT
>JBKEBJ010000052.1:0-12120 GCA_047973105.1 Coprobacillaceae bacterium
TGGTGGTGCATCAATATATAAACAATCATTAGGTAAAGCAGATGAATTACTAATATCTCGTGTGCCAGGAAGTCATACAGGAGAAACATATTTCCCTGATTTTAGTAATCATGGATATATATTGAAAGAATCAACACCATTTGAAACATTTGTATTAGAAAGATATGTAAAGGAAGATAAACATGATTAGAATTGCTTTAATTGTTATTCGTGTATTATGGATATTACCATATTGGTTATGGATAAAAGTAAGACGATATAAACAAGTAGATAAATATTCTTTAGAAGAACGATATGGCTTTATTCATAGTATAGTAGGAAAAGTAAATCGAAAAGGACGAGTCGAAGTAGAGTGTCATGGGTTAGAAAATTTACCAGAAAAATCAGGTTACTTTATGGCTCCTAATCATCAAGGGCTAGAAGATCCTTTAGCGATATTCCAAACACATGAACGTCCTGTAAGAGCGATTGTTAAAACTGAACTCACAAAAGCTCCTATTATTGGAAATGTTATAACTATGTTAGAATATTGGCCAATGAACCGAGATGATATTAGAGGTTCAGTTAGAATTATTAAAGAAGCCTCAAATGCTTTAAAAAATGGACAAAATGTATTCGTTTTTCCAGAAGGAACACGTTCACGTAATAAAAATAATATCTTAGAGTTTAAGGGTGGAACATTTAAAATTGCAGTTAATGCAAAAGCACCAATTGTACCAATAGCGATTCTTGATAGTTATAAGGTATTTGATGTTAATTCAATTAAGAAAACAAAAGTAACAATTTGTTATTTACCAGCTATAACCTATGAAGAATATCAAGGTATGCATACTAATGATATAGCCAAATTAGTACACGATCGTGTAGAAGCATGTATTAAGGAAATAGAGGAAAGTAGAAGTAACACATAGTCAGAATGGCTTTATGTGTTATTTTTATTAATATAAAAAAATAATAGACAGGATATTTGTTTTTTATTATAATATGATAGAGTCTTTATTTAAAGTGCATATATAATTCTATACTTTTCATAATTAAGTGTGTGTAGTATTGGGAAAGAAAATGCGGTATAGAATTTAAGAAAAACATCTATAAAAGAAGAGTGAAAATTCGGATATAGGTGTGTTTTTTATTATTATTATTATATGATACTATATAGGAAATAAAATGAGGTGAAATAATGAAAGAAGTTATGGTTCATCATGTGGATGCATTTTCCACTGTTCCAAGTAAAGGAAATCCAGCAGGAGTGATAGTAAATGGTGATGCATATACAACATCACAAATGCAGGAAATTGCGAGGCAAGTAGGATTTAATGAATGCGTATTTATTTGTGAAAGTGAAGTTGCAGATATTAAGTTGAGATACTTCACTCCTGGTCATGAAATGCCATTATGTGGTCACGCGACAACTGCTGCAATCTACATGTTATTAAAGGATACAAATGAAGATAAGATATATACAATAGAAACAATGGCAGATATTTTATCTGTTAGTTATTATCATCAAAATAAAGAAATAGAGATGCAACATGCAACCCCAGAATTTATTCCTTTTACTGGAGATAAAGAATCTTTATGTCAAAGTATTAATATTCATGTTGAACAATTGCATCCTAGTTTTCCTATTCTTTATGGAAGCACTGGAACATGGACATTATTGATACCGGTACTAGAAGAAGCAGTATTAGATGTTATGAAGCCAAATACAGAGACATTCCCAAGTGTATTGAAAGAAAAACCGAGATGTTCATTACATCCATTTGCATTAACATCCAAAGATAAGTGCTTCAGTGCTCGACATTTCTCATCGCCTTATTCAGGAACAACTGAAGATCCAGTTACGGGAACTGCATCTGGAGTTATGGGTGCTTATGCGTTAGATTATTTATATCCAAAAGAGGAATCGTTAGTATTAACAATTTTTCAAGGAAAACATTTAAATAAAGATGGAAAATTGAAAGTTATCGCTAGACGTAACGAAAATGGTCATGATATCTGTATTCGAGGCACAGCTGTTTATAACAAAGAAATACCACTTACTATATAGAAATCAGCTAGATAATAGCTGGTTTTTATTTACCAATATATTGTGTTATATAATAAGTTTAAAATAGGGATATCACACAGTAATACAAGTATAATCACATATTTTATAATTGTGTTTATAGCAAGATAAAAATACATTTTATTCCCATAAAAATAGGTTATTTTCTGTTGCATATTGATTGTGAAAAAAATAATAATTCAGTATGATAAAGGTGACCTTAAAACGGTTGTGTACGGGGAAGAAAATGATAAATGAAAAGATTCTGTTAACGCTATATAACAGTATAATTTTAATGTCGACTAACTGACATAAATCTCTCATTTACATTTTGTACAAAAAACAAAAAAGTGAGGAGAAATGTATTTTATGAAAAGGAAAATAAGTGCGATATTATGTATTAGTCTAATTGTTTTTTTAGGTAGTTTTATGATTGTACCTGCGAATGCTGAAGCCACAGTTGAAGCAACTACAATGGAAGAATTAGTAAATATCGCCAATGCAGCACAAGAAGATACAAACATTACCTTAAGTGCAAGTTTTAATGAAAATTTAAACCAAGCATACACAATGATATTGAATACTGCAGTAACGATTACTATTGATGGTAATAATAAAACTTTGTATGCTGCTTTAAATGCAAAACATTTAATAATTAACAATAGTAGTGGTAGTGAAGTAATATTTAAAAATATAAGATTTTATGGTGATCATTTAAATGCATCCAATCCAACATATGGGGGATTAGAGTTAAATGGTGGTAGTTATCAATTTGATAAAGTAACAGTATATAAAAATGAATCCGGAATTAAAGTGGGTTCTAATGTAAATACAATGATGGTTACTAATTCTAGTTTTGATGGTAACTATCGTAATGCTGGAGCAGGGGCAATTACTGCTGAAGGCGGATTACAAAATTTAGAAATTAGTAATAGTTCTTTTATAAATAATAGTGGTGGTGCTTATGGATATCCAGGTGGTGCAGTTTGGGTAAAAGGTCCTAAACAAGTAACAATTAGCGATAGTTATTTTAAAAATAACATATCCTATGGAACAACTGGTGGTGGTGCTTTAGCATTTACAGTAGCACAAGGTGCTAATGTACAGATAAACAATAGTTATTTCGAAAAAAATAAAGCAGATTGTAATATTATAGATAGTGCATGGTCAGATGGTGGGGCAATATACTTCTTAGCTGCTAAAAATACGGCTACTAACTTTGGGGTTAATAATAATACTTTTGTAGACAACTATGCGCAAGATGATGGTGGAGCGATTATGATTGAGGCCCCTACTGGAATACCAAATAGGGCGTTTCTATCTCCTACTTCAGTATTAAATAATAATACATTTGTATCAAACCAAGCAAATGGCTTAGGGCCACAACCACCACTTGGACCTAGTGGGGGAGCAGTACAAGTTTCTTTAGATTCTGTTGTTGAGTTTAATCATAATACATTTTATGATAACAATGGTGGAGGAACAGGTACCTTATATAATCAACAAGGTGGAGCTATTGCAACATATACCGATCAGGGAAAAATACCTACGTTACATTTATCTAATAATTTATTAATAGATAATTATGTTTCAGATGCAGCTGGTGTTAGACAAGATTCTCTTTATAGCAATATCTATTCAGAAAATATTGTTACAAATATTGGCAATATTGGTGTTGATAATGGAACGGCTTTAGATAATACAATAACAACAGAAAATGTATTTGGTACAGCAACTCCACAACTACAAATGAATCAAACGTCATCGGTTATTGGAAATGCAAACGATGTAGATAATACCATTGGCTATATTCCAACACTAATGATTTTAGAAACAGGTTTAGCGGATGATACAGCAGTAGTTGATTCGAAAATAACTTTTGATGCTCGTGGATATTCACGTACAACAACTCCAGATGTTGGAGCAGTAGAGACCGTTTCCGTTAATTTTGATGCTAATGGTGGTCTTTGGCAAAATTTACCAACATTAACTTATGATGGTAGTAAGTATTATTCAGATAGTACTACTTCAAACTATTATGTAATAAACAATAGTAGTGTAACTACATTAGATGCAACCAATCTAACAAATGGACATAAAGCATTATTAGGATGGTCAAGTAGTTCTTCTTCTTCAATTATTGAATATGGAATTGGCGAAAGTATTACTATGAATGAAAATAAAACTTTATATGCAATATGGGGTGATAATGCAATTGTAGATAATCATGTAATTTCTTTTAATACTAATGGTGGAAATGAAATTAACGATATCTCAGTTGTTGATGGTGGAACAGTCACTTCACCAATCGATCCAGTAAAAGAAGGATATAACTTTAAAGGTTGGTACTTAGATGATCAAACATTCACTAATGCTTATGACTTTACTTCTCCAGTTAATGCAAGTTTTACATTACACGCTAAATGGGAAGAAAAAGTAAATGGAGGAATCACTCCAAATCCAACACCTAATCCAAGCAATACTAGTGACACTACTTCAAAGTCAAAACCACAGACAGTAGATACTACAAATATAATTGGATATGTGGTTTTAATAACAATAACTTTAGTAGGAATATCTGTTTTACGTAAAAAAGAAGTAAAATAAAATATAAAAAAGGAAATTAAGATTTCCTTTTTTTATATCATATTAAATTCATACAACAGAGTATCAATTCTTTTTTGTTTGTGCATATCAAAAGTCATTGTTGGTTCATATAAATAACGATACCAAATATCCGCATCTTTTATTAATTCACTATATTCATCATCAATTACATCTTTATTAGAATGATTTTTAATGGCGGTAGTAACAAGAGTAATCTCTTCTATATTTAATAACTCACTTTTCTCTAATAGTTCATTGGCTAACATAGCACTACGATTAGCATGATCAAAACTGCTTCCAGTATAGTAGGTAGAGTAATCATGAAGAACACCAATGATAGCTGATAATTCTATATTTAGATTACGTTTTTTAGCTAATTGAATACATAGTGTACTAACACTATATAAGTGTTGATAACCATCTAGTTTTTTTATACCATAACATTTTTCTTCAATATTACGATATGCAATGATTGTTATTTCATGAAATCGATTCATCGTCTCAACCCCTTGGGATATAAATTTTTAACTTGATTATTACTCTCTTTATAAAAGGATAATGGAAACTCGTCAACAAAGATAACGCCGTATCCTTTTCCTTTACCTCCAATTAACGTTTCGCCATGTAAATAAGAACTAATTTCAAAAGCTTCAGCATCAAAAGAATAATAACGTAATACATCCTCTTTTTGTAATGTTAATGCTAAAGACAAACTGGGTTCAAAACGTCCTTTTTTACATTCTCCTAAATATAATCCATTACGTAAAATGCGAACTTTATTCATCATTGGAAATTGTGGTTGAATAGAGTAAATATGATTATTAGAACTGTATAAATATTTAGGAACTGGAATACATAGATTATCTTTATAGAATATCGATACTAAATTTCTTTGTTCATTCGTGATGTTACTTTTAAGGAAAGTCACTTTCTTTGTCTTACCTTCTTCTTTCTTTTTAAGCAGTGCTATAAATTGTCCTTCTCCAGAATTCTTATGAGGATATAGACGAATAACTTCTGGCATATTGATACCTGGAGACATTCCTGCCTCTTTTTGGATAGGAAGCAATTCCATTCCTAACTCTTCCATGCAATACAAAACATTATCTTCATTTTCTTCTTTAGAATACGTACATGTGGAATAGACAAGAACACCATCAGGTTTTAACATTTGATGTGCACTGTCTAATAGTTTTCTTTGTAGATATGCGCATTCTTTAACCTTGTCTAAAGACCAATCATCAATAGCTTTAGCTAGTTTACGAAACATTCCTTCACCACTACATGGGGCATCTAAGATAATTTTATCAAAAAAATTTTGAAATGTTTCTGGTAGTATAACTGGATCACAATTTGTTACAATTGTATTTTCTAATCCAAAGCGTTCAACATTTTCAGATAATATAGCGGCTCTAAGATTATGAATATCATTGGTAATCATTAGACCATCCTTTGATAATTTGCTAGCTACTTGACAAGTTTTTCCACCAGGGGCAGCACACATATCTAAGATATAATCATCGTGTTTGACATCTAATAAATTACCAACAACCATAGCACTAGGTTCTTGAATATAATATAAACCACAATTGAAATACGGATGCTTACCTAAAGGATACTGTTCATAATCAAAGTAATAACCATTTTTTATATATGGATGTGGGTTAATATGTGTAGTATCTAAATAGGATACTACATTCTTTTTTAAAGGATTAGTATAAAACCCTTTAATAGAAGGTTTTTCTAATGATTTTATAAAATCATTATATTCATTTTTTAAAAGTATGCTCATTCTGTCTAAAAATAAAGAGTCCATGCATTTACTCCAATCTTAATTGTGTTTTGTATAAAATTCTATGCATAAATTATATAAGTCTATAAAGCATAAGTAAATATAAAGATAAAATAAGTTGTCATAAAATGATAGATTTTATTTATTATATAAATATAGTATAATATCATTATTAATTAATAAGGGGGATTTTATGTTAGAAATAGAGAAATTATCAAAACGATACAAAAAGACATTAGCTGTAGATAATGTTAGTTTTACAGTTGAGACAGGTAGAGTAGGAATACTACTAGGACCAAATGGTGCAGGGAAATCAACTATTATAAAATGTATATCAAGTTTGTTACGTTTTATGGGATCTATTCGTATACATGGAAAGCAATCTAAAAGTATTGAAGCAAAAAAAGTATTCGCATATGTACCAGAAATACCAGCATTATATGAAAATCTAACGGTTAGGGAACATCTTGTTTTTGTATTAAAAGCCTATGATCAAGTAGATGATGGGTATGCTGATACTTTACTAAAAAGATTTGATTTAGAAGATAAACAAGATAAATTAGGAAGTGAATTATCTAAAGGAATGATGCAAAAAGTTAGTATTTGTTGTGCATTGTTAGTTCGTCCTAAAGTTATATTATTAGATGAACCAATGGTTGGTTTAGACCCTAAAGCCATTAAGGAATTAAAAAATGTTATTTTAGAACTAAAAGAACAAGGAACTACAATTCTTATTAGTACACATATGTTAGATATGGTAGAAGCAGTATGGGATGATATGTTTGTTATGGATAAAGGAAAACTAATAGCGACATATCGTAAAGAAGATGTTAAAGGTGAAGAGTTAAATGATTTATTCTTTTCTATTACTGAAGGAACACAAGAAGAGGAAGTAAATGATGAATAGTTTAATATATAAAACTAAAAGATCAATCATTAATAGTGCTAATAAATATTTAAAGAAACCAACAACATTAGCCGCTATAGCGATTATATGTGTCTATGGATACTTTATGTATGGCTCATTAAACGATTTTATTAAAGAAGCCAATTCTATGACTTTCAATCAATATTTCGCATTTTTTTCATTGTTATTCTTTTCGGTCTTTAGTTTTATGGTAAATATAAATAGTATCGCTAAACAAAGAGCCGTATTATTTCATACAGCCGATGTGCATTTTGCCTTTAGTGCACCAATATCACCAAAGTTAGTATTGTTATATGCTTATGGTAGAAATATAGCTATTCATATAGCACTTAATATCGTATTATTATTTTTAGGATTTCAAGTATTACATTTACCTATAGATATGTTATTAATGATGTTTATTGCCAATGTTCTATTAGCTTTGTGCGAATTATCATTAATTGTTATTATCTATGGAAAACATGGAGAAAGTAATATTTCTAAATATGTTCGTTATTTTGTTAGAGGGATTCTTATCTTCTTGATTTGTTATTTATTATATAAATATTTTGTAGTTGGAATAGGTTTTGATATAACAAAACTAGTAGATGATATAGGTATCTTCTGGTTACCATTTGCAGGTTGGGGAATATCTTTATTCTATACTATCTTTATTGAAGCAACATTTGTTTCATTAGTAGGTAGTTTATTATTAGTTGTCTCAACAGTAGTATTAACAATCTATGCTTGGCGTTTATCTTCCATGGGAGAATTTTATGAAGAAGCTGCTTCTTTTGCAGAAGACTATGCACAAATAAAAGAACGTGCTAAAAAAGGGGAAGTAGCGAAATTAAAATGGGGTAAAGGAAAACTACGTAAAGCTTCTATTGAATATAATGGTTCTGGAGCTAAAGCAATATTATATCGTCAAATCTTAGAATATAAGAAACAAAAATTCTTTATCTTTGGAGTAAAAAGTTTACTTAATTTATTAATAAGTGTTATAGCGTCATACTTTATTTATTCTAATAACTTAATGGATATTCCAGAATTAAAATCAATGATAATTTATATTTCTATAGGAGTTATGTTATATGTATCATTTTTATCTAGTGGGTACGCTACTAAGTGGTCAAAAGAAATAGATATTATCTATACTTTCTTAATACCTGATACTGCTTTTAAAAAGTTATGGTATTCTACTGTTATTGAACATGTTAGATCTCTAGTAGACGGTATTTTAATTACACTACCATTAGCTATTGTAGCTAAATTCTCAATACCAGAAGCACTTGGTTTTGTTGGAATATATTTAGTGTTAGAGACATCAAAATTATATATTCAAATTATCTGTCAAACAGCTCTTCGCTCAGTAGTAGGTAGAAATATATCATCATTTATCCAAGTACTAATTCAAGGAACTATTTACGCTTTAGGGGCATTCTTAATGTTTATACTATCAAACAAAGTACCAGTATCTATAAACATGTATATCATTGTTATCTTTGGAATAGTAGTTTCAATAATTTTCTGTGTCTTAGGTTCTAGTCAATTTGAACGTATGGAATCTAGCGAATAGTCTTGCATTTTTATCGAGTAAGAAGTATAATAATAATCGGCTATAAAAGCCGATTATATTTGCCCGAGTGATGAAATTGGTAGACATAGCAGACTCAAAATCTGCCGGCGTTAAAACCGTGCCGGTTCGACTCCGGCCTCGGGTACCAATTTAAAATCACAATACATTTTGTATTGTTTTTTATAGGCGTGTAATATATATGTATTATACAAGGAGAAAAATGATGAAAAATAGACTAGCTGATATATTAAAAGAACAACAGAAAATGAAGCTTAAGGGAAATATATATCATAAGACACAGATTTCTATTGCTTATAATTCTAATCGAATTGAAGGTAGTCAATTATCAGAGGAACAAACAAGATATATCTATGAAACTCGTACAATTGATGGAGTAGCTAATGTAGATGATATAATTGAAACAAATAATCATTTTAGATTATTCAATTATATGTTAGAAACTTGTGAGTATGATTTAACTGAGGAAATTATAAAAGAATATCATAACATTTTGAAATCAGGAACAAAAGATTCAAATATCTCTTGGTTTAATGTAGGAGAATATAAGCAACTTGAAAACCAGGTTGGCAATACTACAACTTCTAAACCAGAAAATGTAAAAGAAAATATGATAGAATTATTAGAATATTATAATAGCATAGTGAACATAACAGTTGATGATATTATTGATTTTCATTGGAAATTTGAAACTATCCATCCATTCCAAGATGGAAATGGTAGAGTTGGAAGAATCATTATGTTTAAAGAATGTTTAAAGAACAATATTATGCCATTTATAATATTCGATGAATATAAAATGTATTATTATAGAGGTTTAGCAGAATATGATAGTGAACCTGGCTATTTAAGAGATACATGCCTGTCAGGACAAGATACTTATAATAAATGGTGTGAAAAACTATTGAGCAATCTATAATCAATTAAAACAGGTGTTTGATTTGGAATTCAGATATTATTAAAAATGTAAAAACTCATGATTATACAGTTGTATACCATGAGTTTTTTGTTGGATATATATTCAGTTTTATTATGCAACTGTAAGTAACAATAAATGTTATTTATACTTGGTTGTAATCTTTAATGTTAATGATAAAATTAAATTATAAAGGAGGTACGAAAGGTATGAATGAAATTACAAGTAAGAAAATTCATATAAATCAAAACCATGTGTACTTAAGAAAGATTCATCATATGTCTATTGAGGAAGTAGCAGAGAAAATAAATGTATCACGACAAGCAGTGTCAAAGTGGGAAAATGGAGATTCCGTTCCAGATATTATAAACTGTGTTGCATTAGCTACTTTGTACGATGTAACAATTGATGACTTACTTCATTTTAACGGAGAAGGTAGTGATGTAGGAATAGCGCCTAAAGAAAAACATCTTTTTGGAACAACTGTTTTAGGAGAACGTGGTCAAGTTGTTATTCCTAAGCAAGCCAGAGATTTATTGAAATGGAAATCTGGTGATATGTTGGTAGTTTTAGGAGATACAAAACCAGGTTCACAAGGTGTTGCCTTACTTCCAGCAGAATCATTCATGAAATCTGCAAAAGAAATTATGGATAATTTCTATCCTAAAAATGGTGGTGAATAAAATGTTGTTGAAGGTTTATAACTTAACAAAGAAATATCCTAAATTCACATTACAAAATATTTCTTTCTCTTTGGAAGAGGGAAGAATTATGGGGTTGATTGGAAAAAATGGTGCTGGAAAAAGTACTACTTTAAAAGCTATGTTAAATATGGTTTCTCCTGACAATGGAACAATCCAAATGTTTGGTGATGATTTTAGAATAGAGGAATCAAAATGTAAACAAAGAATTGGTGTTGTTCTAGGTGGAATAGACTTTTATCAATATAAAAAAGTATCAGATATTACTTCTGTTACCCGTCGATTTTATAGAAATTGGGATGATAATGCATATCAAAAATATATGCAGATGTTTGAATTAGATTCTAGTAAGCGTGTCAATCAATTATCTGCAGGTATGAAAGTAAAATATTTGATTGCGTTAGCACTGTCACATCATGCTGATTTACTAATTTTTGATGAACCGACTAGTGGTTTAGATCCGGTTGCTCGTGATGATTTATTAGATTTATTTAAATATCTGGTGAGGGATGGTAAAAGATCTATTCTTTTCTCTACACACATTACATCAGACTTAGATAAATGTGCAGATGACATTACATATATTAAAAATGGAAAGATATTATTGAGTGCTGAAAAGGAAACGTTTATGAAGTCATTTCAAAATCTTAGAGATCCAAATGAACAGGATTTATCATTAGAAGAAATTATGGTTCGTACGGAAAGGAGACAATACAATGTTTAATCTGCTTTATAAAGAATTTCGTTTATGTGTACATCCTACCTTATATGTGTTTATGTTACTAGGCTGTTTAGTTATTATTCCTTCATATCCGTATGGAGTTGTATTCTTCTTTGGCTGTTTGGCACCATTTATTACATTTTATAATGCTCGTGAGAATCATGTTGCATTCTATACTGCACTGCTTCCAGTTAGAAAAAAAGATATAGTAAAATCAAAATGTATGCTAGTTGTAATTGCAGAGTTAGGACAACTTATTATCTCTTTACCATTTGCATATCTTCGAACATTGATATTACCAGAGGGTAATGCAGTTGGTATTGAAGCAAACTTAGCTTATTATGGATTTGGATTACTAGTATTCGCTGTTTTTAATTTATTTTTCTTCACAGAATTATATAAAACAACTTATAGGATAGGAAGAGCATTTTTATATGGTATTATTCCAGCAATGATAATTGTGATTATTATGGAAAGTTTAACATACATTCCTGCAACCAAATGGATAGATAGTATGGAAGCAAGTATGATGATAAAACAAATACCTATTTTGATAGTGGGTATAATAACATATATTGTTTTTACATATATAGCATACACTATAGCATCAAAACGATTTGAACATGTAGATTTATAAATGATGTTGTTATTCATATAATGAATATTAAATAGAATATTTAGTAAATATCTCTTGATATTAAAAAGGAGAGTTAGGGAGTGTAAAATTAACCGTGTAAGTTGAGAGCGTACGGCTCAACTTATGCGGTTTTTATAATAGCTATGGTAAAATGAAAGAAACAGAGGAACAACATATGGCAAAAATAAAAAGAGA
>JBKEBJ010000060.1:0-11989 GCA_047973105.1 Coprobacillaceae bacterium
AAAAACAAAAGCGTTCCAATAATTGCTGTTCCAACAACGGCAGGTACTGCAAGTGAGGTTACAGTAAACTATGTAATTACTGATACTGAAAACAGTAGAAAATTAGTATGTGTAGATGCTAAAGCTATTCCAGCTGTTGCAATCGTTGATCCAGATATGATGTCAACAATGCCTAAAGAATTAACTGCTGCAACGGGTATGGATGCTTTAACTCATGCAATCGAAGGTTACATTACTGTAGGTAGTGATGAAATGTCGGACATGTTCCACATTAAGTCAATTGAACTTATCGCCCGTTCATTACGAGCTGCATGTGAAAATGATCCTAAAGGACGTGAAGATATGGCATTAGGTCAATACATTGCTGGTATGGGGTTCAGTAATGTTGGATTAGGTGCTGTTCACTCAATGGCGCACCCACTTGGGGCGTTATACGATACTCCACACGGTGTTGCTAACGCCATTATCTTACCAACTGTTATGGAATACAATGGTCCAGCAACTGGTGAAAAATATCGTGATATTGCTAAATTCATGGGGGTTGAAGGAACTGATACTATGACTGAAGAGGAATACCGCAAAGCAGCTGTAGATGCTGTTACTAAATTAGGACAAGATGTTGGAATTCCAGCAAACTTAGATGGTATTGTTAAAGAAGAAGATTTAGAATTCTTAGCTAAATCAGCATTTGAAGATGCTTGTCGTCCTGGTAACCCGAGAGAACTAGACGTTGCAACAATCATTGACCTTTATAAAAAAATGATGTAACACGTTTAAAAATTTACTAAAACGAAATACTACTAATACATACAAAAAGCCAGTAAGAATCTTCTTACTGGCTTTTTGTTATTTCTTATTAAAAATATCAATTTCATTTAATATTTTGTTTATAACTTATGTTAAGTTCCTAAATCATTGCTCGAAAATAATTTTTTGTTTATTTTCGAGATCATAAACAAACATAGTTCCAAATATATATTCGCTACCTAACTTAATACAATTGTCGCAGTTAGCACCATCTGTAAATTTTAAACCAATTACATAATGATAATTTTTTGACTTTACTTCTATCATATTATATTTCTTTTCATATGGGAATAAACGATCATAGTGCAAGTATTCAAAGTCAGTAAACGGCTTAATTTCAACCCCTTCGCTTACGAATGAGTTTATACAAACTTCATCCTTAGGATAAACCTTTAGGTTAGTTGTTTGAAATAATTGGTTATAAATCGGACTCGAATTAACTTTTTTTGTTTTCCAACTATCAAAGTAAATCGGCTTAAAGTACCCAACACCCTCAACTTCTAGACTATTAGTATCAATATCTAGTTCATAATCAAAATTAAAATTGACGTAGTAACGTGAATCATAGTAATCAGCCACTATCAATGAATTATCTGGTAACAATAAAGATACGCGTGTTGCAAACTTATTATTCTCAATTGTATGATGAGTTTTAAAAAAAGTAAAATTGTTCTTTTCCATTTTTTTTATGGAAGAATAACGATGAGTTCCGCTATTCTTCCATACATCTTTACATTTCAATGTGTAATCATACGGAATTATCAAGTTATGTCCAAGTTGATTTTTTAATTCTATACGTTCTTTGCTACCAACCAAATATGTATAACGTCCCATATCTGAAAAGATTTTAGTTCCATGTATACTATAATTAATATGTAAATTATCAAAGTGGCCATGAGTTCCTCCCATTGTTCCATTTGATAATGTGAAGTACATATCTTTCTTTTTTACAACTTCAAAACCTGAATAGTTGAATGAATTGGTAAAATCAGTTTTAGATTCAACATCTACCATAGCTTTATTTAAATAGTCAACAATCTCGTCCCCATAATGCCAATATGCTTCTTCTCGTAGTTTTTTTCCTTTAATGTAAGGTAAAATTGTTTGATCCTTTGTTTCATAAGCCAACATTTGTAAGATTCCAATAGTATCTACTTCATCACCATCACCATTTGCAATTGATTTATCATTTACATTTGTATGTCCTAATAATGCAAATGCAGCTTTCTTTAGAAGGCTATAATACTTATCTGTTTTATACTTAGGATTTCTCATTTGAAGCAATCTAATTAGTACTTCCATTAGGTATACCGATGATTGTTCATGGTGCATTCCATCTTCAAAGAATTGTAACTCTAAGTGCTGCTTATAAAATTTTTCGTAATTAAAAGCAGTTGAAAATTTAGACAAAAGTTCAGCATTTAAAAAACCTATGCTTTGCATCATCCCCCAATTTGAAAATTGTTGAAAGTTTTGTGTATTCTCTTCTATATATTTTACTTGCCATGTTACAGATTCAGCAATTATTGCCAATTCCTCTTTGTTTATTAGATCAATCTGTTTAAGTAAGTTCACACATTCATTCCATACTGTTATACGTATTCCTGTATCAAGTGTTCTAATCATTTGATGATGATTATCATAATTATTTTCCTCTATCCACTTGAAGATGATTTCTTTTGCTTTTAATGCATATTCTAATTTACCTGTTTTGATTGAAGTAATGATTAGATCAATACAATAATCCATTCGATTTAGCACAAATGCCCACTCTGGATCATTGTTTGGAACAAAATCCCAGTCGATATCAGGATTATAATAAGGTACATCACAACGTTCCATATCGAATTTTCTAGTATACATAAATGTATTATCTAATAATAAATCCATAGTTTTAATGTCAATTAAATCTTCTTGAATATCTTGTTTTTTATAATTTTTATACATTTTTCCTACCACATATTAATTTCATATTTTTGGTGTTTCATCAACGCTTCAATGAAGAAGTAATCACCATAAATTATTGGAATTTCTGGATCAACTTTATCATTATGATATTTGGCACTCCCTTTTTTTACAACTCCATCATTAGTTAATTCTAAATCAATAAACTCCTTTTCTAATTTTGAAATTATTTTTTCAGAAACATACATCATGTTTTCCGCTTCAGATTTCGTTACATATTTTGCTAGTTCAACCAGTCCACTTGCAACAATTGCAGATGATGTAGTATCATGAATCATTGGTTCAATTGGACTTCGGAAATCAACAGGAGTGACGAAATCATATTTAATGATATTGGCCATAAAATAGTTTGCAACTTTTTTTGCTGCATTT
Organism: Coprobacillaceae bacterium; assembly: GCA_047973105.1. Taxonomy (GTDB): domain Bacteria; phylum Bacillota_I; class Bacilli_A; order Erysipelotrichales; family Coprobacillaceae; genus CAKVJS01. The sequence goes on from JBKEBJ010000060.1 coordinate 3,145, forward strand.
AAATATTTCTCTGCTCCAGTATGCTCATAGGCTAGTGTAAATCCATAAACTCCCCATGCTTGGCCTCGTGTCCATGACGAATTAACACCATAACCTTGACCACCAATTGATTCAATAAATTCACCACTTGTCGAATCAAACACACAAATGTGATTACAAGACCCATCTTCTCGTAAGATATATTGTTCGGCAGTATTTAAGTGTTTTTCAGCAATTGATTTAAAACGTTGATCCCCGGTTTCTTCCGTGGCCCAAAATAATAATGGTATGTTCATCAATGAGTCAATAATCATATGACGATCATCATTATTCCATGCAACTAAATAGCTTCCATTTGCATTAAAACGAGCAGCCAACATGTTCGCAGCATGAATTGCTCTAATTTTAGATTGCTCGTTGCCTGTGATTCGGTAATTTGCAACAGATGTATGAAGCCATAAAAAGCCAATATCATGGTCTAATGTCATTACTTCATCTCCAAATAATACATCGAATTTTTCCTCTACTTCATTTGCAATTTTCTTGTACTTATCATTTTTTGTACATAAATATAATTCCCACATAATTCCAGCATAAAATCCATTAGTCCACCATGCGAGATTTTCTTTCGACATATCGGTTTCATAAAGCCCCGATTTGGATGGAATATATGGTATTTGACTTCCAATACGATCTACAGTGCTTTCTATTTTTTTTTCAATACCCGTTAATAATAGATTGTACATTTCTCCCCCAGCTCTAATAATTTATTTTATTCGTAATAATTTGCATACTACAATATAATATTATCACTGGTGTACTAGTGTTTCAATGTCTAAATTCCAATCTTAGTGACCCAAGTTCGTAAACATTTATTTTCCAACAAACTTAATCTATACATTTGTATTCGTAGTTACTAATTTTCACTTTTTATGCTATTTTATTCTAAGTTATCCATACTAATATATAGCAAAACCCAATAAGAACGTAATCTTACTGGGTTTTGCTTTATAAATTCTTCTACAATATTTATTTTGAAAACTCATATACTAATTTTAATTCACTACTTACTGGGCTATAATCCGAATTAGTTTTCATTAGCGGAGCCATATATTTCCACCATTTCTTACATGCATCCGTATTAGCAATCTGGTTCCAAACCTCAATATCTTCTAATACAATATACGCAAATAAATGGTTGGTTTCAGCATCATACCAGATTGTATAATCACTAACTTGCGCTTTGATGAATTCAGCTTCCAAGTCAGGAAACACTTTTTTATGACGCCTAATATATTCTTCGACCATTCCCTCATTTAACTTCATTTTTGTAGCTAACTTCACTTCACTCCTAGGTATTTATTTTTTCAGATATAAATAATATTCGTTTAATGCAATGACTGCTAGTGATTGACCATAGGCAATCGGTGTCACAATAATGTTTTTGTAATGATCGGCATCCATCCCCATACCAGTTCCCCCTGAAACATGAGTCACTGTACCGTCATCTTCAATGTAACTAATTAATGTTTCAATACATTTGGTACATGCAGCAATATATTTTTCTTCTTCTAGAATATTTAATCTAATTCCTTTAAGTATTCCCGCAACAATTGCTGCACTTCCTGAACTTTCTAAATAAGACGTTGGATCAGCTAAAACTGTATGCCACATTCCATTTTCTGATTGTAACTCAATTAGCTTATCAACTTGATTTTTATACACCTGTAATACAAAATCACTTAAGTATTTGTCCTCAGTTTCACACATTTCTAAAAAATCAATAATTCCGTATGTGAACCATGAATTTCCACGACACCAATAAACACCACCAAAATTATCTTCGCGATTAAAACTATATCCGTGATAAAATAATTTATCAATATGATTGTAGAGATACTTAATATGTTGTAACACTTGATAACGTGCTACATCTCTATACACTTGATTATTAGTTTTAATTCCATATTTATTTAAGAACAGCACTGACATAAAAATTGTATCTATCCACATTTCACTTTCATTTAATATAACTCCAGTTCCCGTTACATCACTAGTTACGTGTTGAAAACACCCTTCTTCTGTTTTCGGTAATTCGTTAACTAAATACTCTGCCCAATCAGCACATAATTTTTCAAGTTGAGGATTACCGTCGGCATAATCCAACAATGTTAACATTGGTGCAGTAGTATTGATATTCATTGGCGGTAACCCCTCTGCAATACGCCCATTAAACCAATCCTCAAAGAAAGTTTCATACTTTGGATTATTTTTAAAGTTCTCATAACGGTGAAAACCATACAGTCCTACACCTTGAGGCCAATCCCAAATATCTATTCCAAAATCTCGAGGGTATAAACCAACCTTCAATTCCTCTTCACTCATATTTTCTTTATCCAATCCAGAAACCTCTAGATTCATTAGTTTACCTATTACTAACTCAATTTTTTGTTCTAATTCTACTTTATTCATATCTACTCCTCATTTATCTATTATCAAATTGATCGTTTTTATTATCATTTTTACTAGTTATTGAAATATCTGTATTTTGAAATGAAATATCTTTTACATAGCTTATTTGACCAAATTCTTTAGCCTCAATACTTACTTCTTTAAATATTACATTTCTTATTGGTTGATCTTCAAACCCCTCAATTTGGAAAGCTCTACTTGTACCATGATAGTCCGCAGTAATATTTGATGATACATTTCTTATAGTAATGTTTTCTACTTTAGTATTTTCTACTTCACTCGGTACACGCATTAATAGTTTTTTCCAATGTTGCGGAACTCGGCCTTGATATTCATTTGGCAGTTGGCATAAACTGTATTGTGGATTCCAATTTAAATTAAAATTAAATGGATAACGCACATTAGTCATTTCAATATTCTCTACCGTTATATCTTTTATGTAACCTTTTCGCACATTGCTGGACTTCATTCTGAACCCACAATCTGTTCCAATAAATTTTATATTCTCAAATTTTACGTTGTACACGCCGCCAGAAACTTCACTTCCAATTGTCATTCCCATTCCATCACGAATTTCACAATTTCTAATTATAATATCATGACATGGCTTTCCTACAAAATAGCCATCACCATCACGACCAGATTTAATACAAATGCTATCATCATGACAAGATGTTGTACAATTTTCTACAATTACATTACTCGATGAATCAATATCTATTCCATCGGTACTAGGACTTTCATCTCCATTTTCTAAAATCTTAATATTGTTTATTCTAACATTATCACTATATAAGATGTGAACATTCCAAAAACCAGATTTCATCGAACTTATTTCTGATATAGTTATATTTTCTGATTCAGAAACTACAAGGTTACGCACTCGCATGCAATCATAATCTGCTGCCCAACGTAAGCCATTACTGTCGTAATCTTTCCGCATTCCACTTTTATAATCAGTACCCCAGTATTTATTCCACCAATATTCACCTGATCCATTAATTATTCCCAGGCCACTAACTGTGACATTGTTGCACTTATCAAGATTTAATATTCCAACGTACCAATCCATTTCAACTCCAGCAACACGAGTTGGTAAAATTGGATATTTAGATTCATCTGTAGTAGCTAATAATGTTGCGTTTGGTTCAAATATTAAATTCATATCACTTTTTAAAAAGAGTGATGAAACCAAATAAGTCCCTTTCGAAATAACTAATGAACCACCAACTTTTAAATCATTGATTAAAGCTTGGATTTCTCTCGTTACGTCACTTGTTCCATCATTAATTATATTATGTTCAGCTGTTTTTACCATCATTCTCCTCCAAATAACTAGTCACCTGTACCAAGGGTTCTGCATTTCTAATAGTGCTTTTAAACTTGACCCAGAACTGTTGGTAACCACATACTTAATGCTGGTATAAATGTGACTAAAAGCATTGTTATAATAATCGCTAAATAAAATGGTAAAGCTTCTTTGATTATTTTTTCAACTCCTACTCCACTTACATTGCTACCAATAAATAAAACTGTACCTACAGGTGGAGTAATTGTACCTAATGCTAAGTTGAATACGATTATAACACCAAATTGAATTGGGTCCATTCCTAAACTTTGAGCAATTGGTAAAAAGATAGGTGTAAAAATTAATAGCCCCGGTGCCATATCCATAAATGTACCAACCACTAGTAAGATTAGGTTCATTAATAATAAAATAATAATTGGGTTATTAGAAATACTAATTATTGTAGTTGATATCGCTTCGGGGATACCTGTAAATGTCATTACGAAACCCATCACTCCTGATGCACCAATTAAGAACATAATCGTTGAAGATAAAACTGCAGCTTCCCCAAACACAACTCTTAATTCTTTTAAAGTTACCGTTCTATAGCACACCATTGAAAGGAATAAAGTATATAATAGTGCTACTGCTGCAGCTTCGGTTGCCGTAAAAATACCACCAACAATACCACCAACAATAATAACTATTAACATTAATGAAGGTAATGCACGCCAAAATGTAACTGCAAGTTGTTTCATATACAATTTAAATCCAAGTTTAGGGCGCTCTGTTTTATAACCACGTTTTTTTGATATTATAATTGCAACTATAGATACCGCAATAGTCCATAATAAACCTGGAATCCAACCAGCTAAGAATAACGCTGAAACACTAACTGAGCCTGCTGCAAGTGAATATACAATAAATGCTGCTGTAGGTGGGATTAGTTGACCGACTGGTGCCGAAGTGACATTTACAGCAGCTGAAAATGCTTCATCATAACCATTTTCTTTTTGAATAGGTCCTAACGTTCCACCCATTGCACTTGCCGCTGCTGATCCACTACCTGATATAGAACCAAACATTGCATTTCCTAGAATATTTGTTACTGCAAGTGAACCCGGAACTTTTCCCATCAATGCTTCTGATAAATCAATTAAGCGTTGAGCAATCCCTCCACTATTCATGAGTAATCCCGAAAGAATAAAGAATGGTACCGCAAGCAGCGTAAAACTATTAACACTTTGAACCATACGTTGGGCACCTACAAATACACCAAAATCTGGTGATAGTAACACTGATACACATACTACCGAAGCTGTTGCAACCGCAACTGCTATTGGAACCCTTAAGAAAAGTAAGACAAAAAAGATTCCAAATAAAATAAATGTTGCTAATAATACTCCATCCATATTACATTCCTCCTGACATATCTTTTAATTTTGCAATTGATAGTTTTATTTTTGAAAAACTATAAATTACAAATAATACACCTGATACCGGAAGTGACATATATACCCAAGTCATTCTAATTCCAATTGATGCTGAAATAACATTCCACCCAATTTTTGAGTAAATTAATCCACCTATAATTAAAACTACTATCGCAAATAAAATAACTAAACATTCAACAAATATAGAATTTTTTAGTTTATTTCTTTCTGACATTCGATCAACAAAAAATGTTACAAGCATCGATCTGTTCATCCCATGCGCTAGTGGTGCACCTATCATTGTTAACCATATCAACATAAAGCGCAGTACTTCATCAGTCCAACCCGGAGGACTTGATAATAAGTAACGACCTATAACTTGCCAATTGGCAAAAACTGCCATTAGAGCTAATATAATTGCACATATTATCATTAGTGTTCTATTTAATTGTTGAGTAATTGATCTTTCTTTCATATTCTTATTCTCCCCTCGCTGAGTTGATTGTGTCATACACTTCTTGATAAGTTTCTCCCTTTGCTACGAAATCATCATGCATTGGTTGCACCTTTTCTCTAAACGGTTCTTTATCAATGTCGTCATAAAACTCAACACCTGCTTCTTCAGCTTCTTTACGACTCTCTGATAACAATTCTTGATTTACTGCTCTAAATTCCTCATTGTTTTCAGTTATAGCATTAACTATTCCCTCATAATCTTCAGGGCTCAGCGTTTCATAAAAATCGGTTGACATAATAAATATATCTGGAATCATTTGATGTTCAGTATAAGAGTAACTATTAATTACATCTTTATGACTGTTTGCAGTTAGTGCTAACTCATTATTTTCTGCACCATCAATCACTCCTTGCTGCAATGCAGTATATGTCTCATTAGAAGACATTGGGGTAGGAGAACCACCGAGTAACTTTACCATTCTTGTACTACTAGGACTTTGCATTACTCTAATTTTTTGCCCTTGTAAATCCTCAGGACTTAAGATTGGATTATCTGTTGCTGTATAAAAATTACGAGCACCTGAAGGATACCAACCAACCATTATAAATCCTTTATCATATGTAACCTTATTCAATTCTTCAATTAGATTAGTTTCATTCATTGCACGATATAAATGATCTTCATCATCAAATAGAAACGGTAAACCAAATACTCCATACAAGGGTTCAAACCCCTCAAGTGTACTTCCACCTACTTTAGCCATGTCTAATGCACCAGCTTCAACAGCTTCAATATTATCAGTTTCAGCACCTAAAGTACCTCCACCGTATACTTTCATTGAGTATCTTCCATCAGTTGCTTCTTCAATTTGACTAGGTAATGTTTCTAGTACTTCTGATGGTCCCGATCCAGCAGGGGCACCATGTGAAAAAGTGATGGTAGTTGTCCCATCATCTGACGATGAACAACCAGCTAATAGTACCATTGATACCATAAGCAAACTAAATAATTTTTTCATAATTTTCTCCTTTATATATTTTACTTGGCATAAAAAAATAGCGGTAAATATTTTCACAACAATTATACCACCATACAAATATATTTTATATATCCTATTTTTTTTATAAGTATCAATATTTCTAAACGTTTTATAAAAGTATCTTATCTATTATCATAAGTATCATTTTTTTCATTATTCTCGCTTGTCACTGAGATATTTGAATTAATAAAGTTAATATTTTTCACATAACTAATTTTTCCAAATTCTTTTGCCACTATATTTACATTGTCAAAGCTAACATTTTTAATCGGACTATCTGCGAATCCCTCAATTTGAAAAGCTCTACTTTCACCTTCATAATCATCAGTATTTTGACTTGTTACATTACTTATTTTAATATTCTCAACAACTGTGTTTGATACTTCACTTGGTACTTGTTTTAATAACTTATGCCAGTGATCTGCGATATGACCCTCGTATCCTTCTGGCAGGCTACAAATACTGTACTCAGGGTTCCAATTCAAAGTAAAGTTAAATGGATATCTAACGTTTTCCATCTCAATATTTTTTACAGTTATATCTCGAATGTATCCTTTTCTAGCAATACTTGATTTAATACGTAATCCACAGTCAGTACCACTGAATTTAATATTCTCAAATGTTACATTGTAAACTCCACCAGATACCTCACTACCTAGTGTCATTCCCATCCCTTCACGAATTTCACAATTACGAATAATAATATCATGACAAGGCCTTGCAACTTCATGTCCATCACCATCACGACCTGACTTTATACATATACTATCGTCGTGACATGATGTAATGCAGTTCTCAACAATTACGTTACTAGATGAATCTATATCGATACCATCGGTACTCGGGCTTTCACCACCTGTATTTTCAATCTTAATGTTATCAATTCTAATATTTGTACTGTATAAAATATGAACATTCCAGAATCCTGATTGCATAGATTTAAACTCTTTAATAGTAATATTTTCTGAGTTTTCAACAACTAAGTTTCGAACGCGTTTGCAGTCGTAATCAACTACCCAACGTAAGCCGTTTTTATCATAATCTTTACGCATTCCACTTTTTTTATCCTGTCCCCAGTATTTATCCCACCAGTATTCACCTGATCCATTAATTGCACCAGTTCCGCTAAGTATTACATTTTTACAATTTGTTATATTAACAACACCAACGTACCAATCCATTTCAATTCCTGCTACTCTAGTTGCTAATATTGGATACTTAGTTTCATCAGTAGTAGCTAAAAGCATTGCACCTTCTTCTAAATGGAATTCCATGTCGCTTTTTAAAAATAATGATGATACTAAGTATGTACCTTTTGTAATTACTAACTTCCCTTTATTTGTAGATGTTTCATCTATTAGCTCTTGTAGCTTAGCTGTAACTAACTCTGATCCATCTGATGTTATATTATAATCACTCGTTCTAAACACTTTCATTTTAATTCTCCTTTAAAAAAAAGCTAGCAGTTCGCTAGCTTGATATTATAATTCGTATGCAAGTTCCAAATCTGTTGATACTGGACTATTATCTTCATTAGTTTCCATAATTGGAGCCATAAACTTCCACCATTTTTGACAAGCTTCAGTTTCACTAATATTATTCCAAATATCATTATTTTCTAACTCAACGAAGGCAAATAAGTAGTTTGTTTCTTCATCAAACCAAATTGTATACGTTGATACACCTGCTAGTTTAAATTGTTCAACTAACTCAGGGTACACTTGGTTATGACGATTTTTGTACTCTTCAATTTGACCTTCATTTAATTTCATTTTAAATGCTCTTTTCATTTGGCCTCCAAATTATTTAGTTTGTAAATATAAGTAGTATTCGTTTAAAGCAATAATTGCTAAAGATTGACCGTATGCAATTGGAGTAACAATAATGTTTTTATAGTGATCTACATCCATTCCCATACCAGTTCCACCAGATACATGAGTTACTGTTCCATCTTCTTCAATGTACTCAATTAATGTTTCAATACACTTGCTACATGCATCTATATATTTTTCTTCTTCTAAGATACCTAATCTAATACCCTTTAATATACCTGCAACAATTGCTGCACTACCAGAACTTTCAACATATGATGTTGGGTCTAATAATACTGTATGCCACATTCCATTTTCACTTTGTAATTCGATTAATTTATCTACTTGGTTTTTATACACTTGAAG
>JBKEBJ010000070.1:0-4870 GCA_047973105.1 Coprobacillaceae bacterium
TCTAATACTGGATTTAATGATATTCTTTTATTAGAAAAAGCAAGCTATATTGGAAAATTAGTTCTTTCAAATAATGGATTGACTAATGAAGATATGAATAAGGTTTTCTTATTAGCGGATAGCGCATTATATAATTTATTAGATGTTGATGTATCAAATAATAATATTACATCTCTAGAATTTTTAGAAACTTATAATCGAGAAGATGTATACATTAGTAATTTAAGTTATATTTTTGATAATATTGATTTTTCTACATTAAATGTTGATGTGCTAGATTCTATTGAAAATTCAGATATTTCTATGTTATTTTTGAGTTTAAACTCATGTAATATTCATGATTTATCAACATTTGAAGATAAAAAAGTATGGTTATATTTTACAATTAGAATTAAATTCTAATTATATTCAAGATATTAGTCCGCTATATACTAATTATAGTTTTTTATATGATAATAATCCATATTCTTCGGAGATGCGAGAATTACACGTTAGCGTCTTAGATCAAAGTGTAACTCTGTCTGTAGAATTCGATAACACAGAAGAATGGTTCTCTATTGCGAACCCTATTACTGGTCTAGACAGTGGAATATTAGAACCCTCATTTATTAGTAATGAAGGTAGTTATACTGATAATTATGTTGCTTGGGTAGTCAATAGTTTGGATAATCCTTCTGCTATTAGTGGTACTGTATATTATGAAATTGATTCTGTTTTACCATTGAATTGGAAGGAACAGGTTGATACCTATGCTACACCTAGTCCATCACAAGATAGAGTGCTATTTAGATATGGTGGTAGCGTTACTGTCGAATACACGATTAATCAAAAAGCAATTCAAAATTACTATCAGGTAATGTATCATGGTAATGGTCATACTAGTGGAGATGTTCCATTAGATGCAAATCAATACTTATTACAAGATACTGCTACTATTTTAGACCACGGTACATTAGTAAAAGATGGTTATGTTTTTGTTGAATGGAATACTTCTGCAGATGGTAGTGGAACAGGATATCAAGCAAATGATACGATTAGTGTTTCAGGTCAAGTGGATTTGTATGCGATTTGGAAAGAAAAAACAGATTCAATCACTAACGTTGAAACACCAAAAGATAAAATCACTGACACTAGTGATTACACACAATTTAATGGCATGATCATGATGTTAATTGCCATTATAGGAATACTTGTTTTACGAAATAAAAAGGAAAAAATATAATTCTTAAAAAAACGATGTAGATTATCTATATCGTTTTTTTTTGAAATTATAAAGTAATTTACGAATATAAAAAGTATATAAGAGTGGAGGAAGGTTATGCAAGATGAATTTGAAAAATTAATATTGAATGCATTATATGAAAAAGTAACAGATATTCATATCACTTTAAAAAGTAGTTGTATAGTTTACTTTAGGTATGTTGGTCAATTAAAACAATATACAGAGTTTGAACATACGAAAGGACTAAAACTAATAAATTATATTCGTTTCTTATCAAAAATAGATATGAACTATCACTGGAAGCCACAAACAGGTAATTATATTTGGGTAGAAGGAGAGCGAAATTATTATTTAAGGGTCTCTAGTTTACCAAGCAATACAACAGATAGTTTGGTTATTCGAATTCTAAATAACCATGAATTATTAGATATAAATACTATTAGTTATTTTGAAGATACTAGAAAATTTTTAACTTCAATTTCACAGAAAAGACATGGATTATTTATTGTTAGTGGTGCAACAGGCAGTGGAAAATCAACAACCTTATATACTTTATTAGATACCATTCATAAGCATAGTAATAGAAATATTATTACTTTAGAAGATCCTATTGAAGTTGTAAAAAAATATTGTCTACAAATTCAAATGAATGATGGAATGGGGATTACTTACCAAGATACATTGAAACAAGTATTACGGCATGACCCAGATGTCATTATGATAGGAGAAATTCGAGATAAAGAAACAGCTAAATTAGCGATTAATTGTGCGCTAACTGGTCATCTCGTTTTGACAACATTACATGTTGGAACTTGTATTACAACAATACAAAGATTATTACATTTAGACATATCCTTATTAGATATTAAAGAAACAATAGTAGGGGTTTTAACACAAACAATGTTACAGAATAAAACTACAAACAAGCCTGTAATTCTATCAGAATTTATGAATAAGAAAAATATTTATGAGTACTTAGAAAATAATATATCTAATTATACTACTTATCAACTACATGCAAAGGTATTGTTAGAAGATGACATAGTTTCAAAGAAAGATATAAAGGAGTTTTTAGATGAATAATGAATGGTTACTTTTAGAAACAATAGCGATGTTATTAAATCAGGGATATACAATTCAAGATGTAATATCTATATGTAAATATGTATCCCATGATAAATTGCTTTACAGTATTGAAAAGAAATTACTCCAAGGTGAGACACTTAGGAATAGTATATTACAAACAAAATTGTCAAAGAATTTTAAGGAGTTTTTCTATTTTTTTAGTATGCAAAAAGAGATTAGTAATGCAATTATTGATAGTTTGAATATTTGTAAAGAACAAAATCAAATATTTAAGAAGTTAACAAAACAATTAACCTATCCATTATTTTTATTAGCTTTCTTATTTTTCTTTTCTATTTTTGTTACAACCTTTTTAATGCCTGAAGTACAAACATTATTTAAAGAATTTTCTATAGAACAATCTATGTTTTTTTCAATAGTATTTTTCATTTTAAAATGCTTACCTATTTTATTTATTCTTATCTTTTTCATTGGCATATTTTGTATTTGTATAAGTGTATATGTAGTAAGGAAACAAAGATATGAATATTTGGATTTCATAGTTTTAAAAATCCCCCTGTTATCTAAGTGGATAAAGAAATACTACTCTTTAAAATTCGCGATTTATTATCATGAGTTATTACAAGCAGGATATGATTCCACAAATATCATTACGATTCTAACAGAACAAATGATGGATACAGATATTAAGATGATTGTTTATGAGATGCAACAAGAAATATTGAATGGAAAAGAATTACTACATATTGTAGAAGAGTTCGAATATTTTGAAGATATGTTAGCCACATACTTTTTATTACTACTTGAAAATGGAAAACATAAGGACGCATTACAGGAGTACATTGATATGAACTTACGAGTACTTAAATTAACAATTCAAAAAGTAATTAAAATTTTAGTACCAAGTATTTATGGGTTTGTTATTTTATTCGTATTATTAGTGTATTTATGTATTATATTACCAATGATGGATATTGTAAATTTGATGTAATATAGGAGAATATAAATGAAGAAAAATGATGGGTTTACATTAGTAGAAATGATTTTTTGTTTAAGTATTATATTAGTAATTCTTTTACTTGTTATTCCCAATGTAACTAGTAAATCGAAAGTTGTAAAAGAGAAAAGCTGTGATGCTCAGTTGGAGGTAGTTAATTCCCAAATATTGTTATATGAAATTGAAAATGATACTGTTCCAACTTCTTTATCACAATTAACACAAGGCAGTTCACCTTATTTAAAAGAGAAACAAACTGTCTGTCCAAGTGGGCAATCTATTTATATTGATAATGGACAAGCATATGCAAAATAGAAAGGGTTTCACATTGGTTGAAATGTTATTTACATTATTTATTATTACACTACTTTCTTTAGTTTCTTTAACTTTCTATAATACAAAGTCAGATGAAAAAATAGTTTTAGAGAATTATATGGAAGTAAAATCAATTATTGAAGAAGCACGTACAATAGCCTTAACTACACATAGAAAAGTTTCGTTAGAAATAAATAAAAATAGAATAGGGTATCAAAATGATTCGCATGAAAGGATTTTAGAATTATCAAAGGATATATAGCTAACAGGTATAAAAAAAATACACTTTAATGAAAATGGAGTTATTAATCAAGGAAATCATATGTTTATTGGAACTAGTAATGTAAAATTTAAAATCGTATTTAATATTGGAAGTGGTGATTTTTATTTACAACAATAAAGGAAATACATTACCTGAAACACTTCTGAGTTTTAGTATTTTTATTATAAGTATTGTTCTTTTTGTTTCTTTAATGCAATTGTTGCTTACTAAATATCAAGAAACAAATACAAAATATGATGCATATTATGACGAGCAAATACAAAAGGAAATAAACATATGGTAAAGAATAATAAAGGATTCACTTTAGTTGAAGTATTATTTTCATTAAGTATTACTTTATTGATTCTTTTTTCAGTTGTTGGAATAGTATCATTAACAATATCAAAAGATACTTTAGAAGTTATGAATGCAAATATTGAGATTGGTGTTAAATCATTAAGTCAAGATTTGTATACTGCTAGTGAGTTTAGATATGGCAAAGAATTATCTTATATAGATAGTGATGAAAGAGTAAATACTATTTCTTTACACAATCAACGAGTAGTTAGAGAACCAGGGTTTGTGATTTATATGCACGACATAGATGATATTAACTTTTATTTAGTAAATGATAAAATCTATCTTAAAATCACTACAAACGAAATAAATAAAACTTTTTTAATAGGAATAGATGATAGCGTTAATGAAGAATAATCAAAAAGGATCTATCTTACAAGTAGTATTAGTTATATTTATGGTTTTAAATGCGTGTCTTTTAACAATATCTAAGATTGTAATTGAAAATAGACGTTCTTTTTCAAGGATAGAAGATTTGAATAATGCAAGAGTGTTAGAAATTTCAATTTTACATCATTTTAAATCATCTGCTAGAAATGAGATTCTAATAAGTAATAATATCTTTATTGATACGAACGAAATTGTATATACAGTAGATGAAAGTGATACAGCATATACAATCTATACAACT
>JBKEBJ010000161.1:0-4601 GCA_047973105.1 Coprobacillaceae bacterium
GATTGGTACAAGACGAGCACAACAATATATTACTAAATATGATAGGTTTAGTGTATCACAATATGATAGTGTTTCAATGCAAACAACAAAATATAGTGTTACACTATCTGCAGTATTTAATGATACCACATATCGTTGCACCTCAAAAAAACAACCATACACATCTGTTACACAGAATGGCTATGCGAGTGTTGTAGGTATTGAACAAGTTAATTCACCTATAGCTGTAAACTATTATCAAGGTATGGATTGGGTAGAATGTGTTCCAAAAGTTTATATAAAATATAAAGATAATCGTTACTGGTATCAACCTAGAATAAGATTAATAGTTAAAGGGAAATAGTTCCTATATTATAGAATTAAGAGACAATGTGGTTTTTGAAATCCTACATTGTCTCTTTCGAAAAAAGCAGTAAAAGGAGAAAAAATAATGATTAAAAAAATAAAAATATTGATGGTATTCAATATACTTTTAATATTTGGTTGTACAAGGAAGACTGAAAATAATAATATTACTGAAATTGTTTCATCGTGGATAGAAAGTGATGAAATTAAATCAGGTATTACAATTGAAAAAATTTATTATGCAAATGTGAATAATATTTCTATTGCAGACGAGCAAAATAATATTAGTGAGGATTTCAATGATTGTTATATTATTTTTATTAATGGCATAATGAGTCAAAATGGAGAAACAAATTTTATATTAGTCATAGATAATAATGAGAATATTTTAGCCCAACCATCATTTACTAAAATCAATACTACACAAAATTCTATTATCTATTCTAACCCAAGTGTATATATAAATGATATGAAAGTCAACAACTATGATGACCTTGAAAACTATGAAAGTGTAGATGAAAAAGCAATAAACAAAATAAAATAGAAATTATAAGAATCTATTTTAATAGATAATCCTTATAACTTCTAATAAATTCTTTTTGGAATTTTCCTCCTATCCGGATTTTTGAATTATTCAAAAGAATAACTTCTTTATTTTGTATCACTTTTATCCAAAATAAATTGACTGCATAGGAGCGATGAACTTTAGTAATTGTTGTGGAATTAATTATATTTATTAATTTTTGTATAGTACAACGATATGTATAAGTGCTATTGATTGTTATAATATGGGTTGAATGCAAGTAGGATTCTAAATAGATAATATCTTTCATTTTAATGCCTGTTTTTCTTCCATTAAAATTTAATGTAATGATCTTTGAATTATTATCTAAAAATTGTCTCAATGATGTCAATACAGTTTTCATATCTAATTCAAACTGTGATTTTCTTATAAAACTTAATGGTCTAACTGCAAATGATTCAAATATTAAATCATTCAACATTGACACAAATATTATAATGCATAATGGATTATTTTGTCTAATATATTTAGCAAGTAATATACCATTTTCTGTTTCTAAATGAATATCAATAAATAAAATATTTATTTCATTACTCTGTAATAAAGAAGTAAAGTCATTACTAATAATTTCAATTGTATAATTATATACACTAATGTCAAAAAATGAAATTAAAGTCTTTTCTATTTTTTTGCATAATAAAAGTCATCATCTACTATTTTAATATACATACCATATTCTCCTTTATTTTAAAATATTATATCGTATTTTAACGTAAAAATAAATCTATTTTTTATTTGAATATAATTTCCATAAAGTGTTTATGATCTTATTTAGTTTTTTTTGTACTGACGAATGATTTGCATAACCAAGAATAACAGATATCTCGTCTAATGTCTTATTATCAAAATAACGAAATATTAGTATTTCCTTTTCATCTAGAGGTAACTGTTTAATCAAAGATTCAAATGATTTTACTAAATTATAGTAATAAAAATATGTTAAAAAGTCCTCCTTTTTTCTAATACCACGAAGAAAAGCATTATCTAATGTAAATAATCTATTTTTAGCATAAGGTAAGTAAGCTAATAAAAGTGTAAATTCTTTTTTATTCATTTTATGTCTCCTTAAATTTTATTACCTAGGTTATCACTAATTCTACATCTTTATACTATGTTGTCATGATTATTGGCATTAATTGTCAATATTTAATATCTATTAACTTTTTTTTACTTAAAGAAGTCTTAATATAACTAATTTTAATAAAACCATATTTTAGTTAAACATACAATTTTATTAATATATATTTCCTCGATATTGAACTATCTATGTTACTACAAACATTTTTAAGATTTATGCATATATATAGATAGAGGAGGTAACTATTATGTATCCATTTTATGATGAAAATTATTACGGAAATCAACATTCACCACAACCAATGAATCGTATGCAAGGTCAACCTATGAATTATATGCCGATGCAACAAATGAATCGTGGACCCATGCAACAGATGAACCGTGGCCCTATGCAAATGGGTGGTGGTATGCCTATGCAACAAATGAGTCGAGCTGCATCACCACTAGGTTCTATGGGAGCTATGGGTGGCATGGCACAGCCATTTCAACAAGCGGCTTCAGGATCGGGATTAGGTAGACTAATGAGCGGTATCACTGGACTAGGTGGAGCAGGTGGTTTTACTTTAAAAGGTACACTAAACGGCGCTACTAAAACTATTGGAACAATTAATCAAGTAATACCATTAGTAAACCAAGCTAGACTCATTTGGAACAATGCTAGAAACGCTATGCGTATTATGAAGGCTGTAAAGCGTGTAAATAATATCGATATTGATGACTTAAGTGAAATTGATGATGCTGTTATAGTAGATGAAGATATAAAAGATGAAGACATTGTAGAAGACGCAGTTATTGTTGAAGAAGAAACTACAGATGATGAACAATTATTTGAAAATATGATATAATATCCCCTGAGGTGATATTATGCAAGTAAAACCAATTACTCCTAGAGGTTATTGTAAGGGTGTAGTACGAGCTATTCAAATAGCGAAAGAAAGTGTTAATTTACCTAAACCAATATACATTCTAGGAATGATTGTTCATAATCAATATATCGTTGATGCTTTAACAACTATGGGAATTCAAACAATTGATAGTAAAGGCTCTACACGTCTAGAACTTTTAGAAACAATAAATGAAGGTACGGTTATTGTGACTGCCCATGGTGCTAGCGCTCAAGTCTTTGAAAAAGCTAAAGATAAGGGCCTTCATATTGTCGATGCTACATGCCCTGATGTTATTGTTACCCATACAATTATCAAAGAGTACCTAACAAAAGGATATGAAGTTTTATATATTGGTAAAGCTGGTCATCCAGAAGCTGAAGGCTCTTTAGCGATTGATTCTAAACATGTGCATTTAATTACAAATGAAAAAGATATTGATACATTATCAAAAGATAAAAAATATGTTATTACCAATCAAACAACAATGTCATTTTATGATGTTTTTTCCATTTGTGAATATGCAAAAAAACAATTACCAAACCTAATTATTGCTAAGGAAACTTGTGATGCAACAAAAGTTAGACAAGAAGCGATTGCTTCACTAGATGAAGATATAGATGTAGTCTTTATTGTTGGTGATCCACATTCTAATAATACTAAAAAGTTAGCGAATATTGCTTATGACAAGGCCAAGAAATGTGTACATATGATAGAAAGTGTCAGTGATATTACATTAGCTATGTTAAAAAATGCTAATGTTGCTGCAGTTAGTTCTGGTGCTTCTACACCAACCTATCTTACAAATCAAGTAATCTCTTACTTACAACAATTTGATATTAATGATACTTCAACATATGCTACTCCTAGCATTGATGTAAACAAAATCATTTAAAAAGATATCAGAACGCTCTGATATCTTTTCTTATAACTAAATATTTATATAATAGATGGCAGTATATATTTTTCAATCAATTCCCATCGTTCTCTAGGTTTACGCATTGTCTTAGAAGCAATAGCTACAACAATCTCTTTATCCGGTATACAACAAATCATATTTCCCCCATCTCCTAAAGCCATATAGGCAAATATAGTATCTTTCTTATATATACACCATAGATAACCATATCGATTAAATACTACACCTATATCCTTTTCAAATGGTAAACCAACTGTTGATTCTTTTATCCATTCTTTAGGAATAATTTGTTGCTTATTAACAATACCATCATTAATATATAGTGACCCAAATCTTGCCATATCTCGGGTAGTAAGAGTGATTCCCCATCCACCAGTAGAATTACCACTAGGATCTTTTGCCCAACCTTTAAGTCGTTCTCCAAATAAGCCTTCATAGTCATATGTTTGATTAGGATTGTCTTCTATTTCATTCATTCCTATTGGTTGAAATAAATAGGCATTCGCAAATTCTCGTGCACTTTTTCCAGTTGTACGTGTTAATACTGCTGATAGTAAATGAGCACTACTATTCGCATATTTGAACTCTCCAATATTTCCATTTTTACCTAACATGTCTAAAGAAAACGTAATCCAATCTTTTTGTTTTACAAGTTTTTCCATCGGTTCTTGAAGGGGTTTAAAAATATATGGAGCACGCATAGTTAATAAGTCACGTAAAGTGATAGCTTTTTTTGTATCTGTGAGGGATGACACTTATACTCAGGGAAAAAATCTAATACTTTTTGATCCAG
>JBKEBJ010000115.1:0-2413 GCA_047973105.1 Coprobacillaceae bacterium
GATGTAGATGGAGTAAAAGTAGGTGGAGATCATTTAGCGTTAATCGCAGGTCCATGTTCCGTAGAAAGTAAAGAACAAGTCATTGAGATTGCGAAAGCAGCGAAAGCGGCAGGCGCGAATATGTTACGTGGTGGAGCATTCAAACCAAGAACCTCACCATATGCTTTCCAAGGAATGGGAAGTGAAGCCTTAGATATTTTAGTAGAAGCCAAAAAAGTGACAGGATTACCAATTGTATCAGAATTAATGTCAGCAGAATACTTAGAAGAATTCGAAGAGAAAGTAGACTTAATCCAAATCGGAGCAAGAAACATGCAGAACTTTGACTTATTAAAGAAACTAGGGAAGACAACAAAACCAATCTTATTGAAGAGAGGGTTAAGTGCAACTTTTGAGGAATGGGTAATGTCAGCGGAGTATATCATGGCGAGTGGGAATCCAAATGTCATCTTATGTGAAAGAGGAATCCGAACATTTGAAACGTATACAAGAAACACTTTAGATTTACAAGCAATCCCAGTATTACAGAAACTAACGCATTTACCAATTATAATAGATCCAAGTCATGCTGGAGGAAAATGGTGGTTAGTAGAGCCAATGGCGAAAGCATCAATAGCCGCAGGATGTAATGGATTAATGATTGAAGTGCATAACAATCCAGAGAAAGCGTTATGTGATGGACCACAATCCTTAAAACCAAAGAAATATGAAGAGTTATTGCAAGAAGTGAAAGCGATTGGTAAAATAGTAGGGAAAGATATTTAAAAAGGAGATTGATAATTATGAAAATGATGGTAAATTTAAAAGAAAACAAATATCCGATTTATATAAAACAGGGGATATTACAAGAAGCAAATATGTATATTAAGGAAATATATAAGGGAAATAAAGTTATGATTATTTCTGATGATCAAGTCTATTCTTTTTATGGAGATACATTGACAGCTGTATTGAGTCAAGATTACGATGTTGATTCTATCGTGATTCCACATGGAGAAGCATCAAAACGTTTCGATATTTTACCATCTATTTATCAATCTTTATTAGCGTTTAAATTAACAAGAACAGATTTGATTATTGCATTAGGCGGTGGTGTTATTGGAGATTTAGCAGGCTTTGTTGCAGCTACCTATCTTCGTGGTATACCTCTAGTTCAAATTCCTACTTCATTGTTAGCACAAGTGGATTCATCTGTTGGTGGAAAAGTTGCAGTTGATTTACCAGAAGGAAAAAATCTTGTTGGCGCTTTTTATCATCCAAAGATGGTTTTGATTGATCCATGTACATTGGATACATTGCCTGAGCGTTTTATTAATGATGGAATGGGAGAGGTAATCAAATATGGATGCATTAAAGATAAAAATCTATTTAATCAATTATTAAGTTACCAAGACTTTGGTCATTTATATAAAGATATAGATTCTATTATATATCGTTGTGTAGATATAAAGCGTGAGGTTGTTGAGAAGGATCAATTTGATTTTGGAGATCGTTTATTATTGAATTTTGGGCATACATTGGCTCACGCAATTGAACAATATTATCATTATGAAACATATAGTCATGGAGAGGCAGTTGCTATTGGAATGGTTCAAATAATGAAGATTGCTGAGGAACAAGGTTTGTGTCAAAAAGGATTAGCAGATCAAATAGAGAGTCTAGTAAAGAAATACCATTTACCTAGTGCCAGCAATGTTCAAACAAAAGATTTAATGAAGGCAATTGCATTAGATAAAAAGAATATTCATAAAAAATTATCACTGATTTTATTACATGAAATAGGTGATAGTTATGTATATCAAAGTGATATGGAATGGTTATAAACTAAAGAAAGAGTGTAGGGGGATTACATGAGTACAATAAAAATAACACAAACAAACTTACAAGGAAAAGTAAAAGTACCACCATCTAAAAGTATGGCACATCGAGCTATTATATGTGCTTCTTTAGCGAATGGGAAAAGCCGTATAGATAATATTGAGTATTCAAAAGATATAGAGGCAACAATTAAAGCTATGCAATCTCTAGGCACTAGTATAGAGAAATACGATGATTATGTATTAGTTGATGGTAGTACCACATATTCTTCACAAGATAGCTTTATTGATTGCGAGGAATCTGGTTCTACACTTCGTTTTATGGTACCAATATCTATTGTTAAAGAAAATCGTGTGCATTTTGTTGGAACAGGTAATTTAGGAAAACGTCCTTTAACAACATATTATGAAATATTTGAAAAACAAAATATTGGATATCTGTATAAAGATGATGTATTAGACTTATCTATTGGTGGCGTTTTAAAGTCTGGTGATTTTTCAATTCCAGGGAATATCTCTTCACAATTTATCACAGGATTATTATTTGCTTTACCATTATTAACTGAGGACTCAGAAATCATCTTAACTTCACCCTT
>JBKEBJ010000124.1:0-12107 GCA_047973105.1 Coprobacillaceae bacterium
ACTAATACAACTACACCAACAAATTCAACAAACGGAAATACAACAAGTACTGGCGATTCAACAGGTGTATCAAATTGGATGTGGCTAGTATTAGCGAGTGGATTTGTAGTTGCTGGAGTACAAATGAATAAAAAAAGAAAAGAATCATAGGAAGGGGTGGTGGTGTTCTTTAAAAAGGACACCACTTTTATATATATATGAAGAGAATAAAAACATATCAGATAATACTAGCTGTCTTTTTCATAGTCTTTGGAGGATTTTTATATTGGTTAAATGTGCATCATTTAGAGGGTTATCAACCATTAAATTCAAGTGGTGTTGCCTATGAAAAAGCAGAGGTGTTAGAAATTACAGACAGTTATTTAGAGGAAGATGAGAATACAAGTTCAGGTTATCGAGGAGAACAAAAGTTAAAGTTAGAAATACGAAGTGGAACATATAAAGGGGAAATAGTAGAAGCTACTAATACCTTAACTAAAAGTCATAATATTCTAGCGAAAGAAGGAAGTGAATTAATTATATGTATTGATGAAAATAATGTTGGGTATCATGTATCAGTCTTTAATTATTATAAATCAAATACTATATATTTTATGTTTTTATTCTTTGCATTACTAATTGTAATAGATGGAGGATTGAAAGTAGTAAAAACATTAATATGTCTAGTTTTCTCTTTTTCATGCATTATATTCTTCACGTTACCATTAATATTCAATGGGTATTCACCAATATTAATAGCGATTATTACAGCTATATTAATAGCGTTAGTGTCTTTAATATTACTAGAAGGTTTAACTAAGAAAGTATTAATTGCGTTAGGTGGAACAGCAGCAGGTTTTATTGGTGCTGGACTAGTATTCAAGTTTTTTAGTTACCTATTGAGCGTATCTGGATATAATTTAGATGAAGTAGAAACAATGTTTATTATTCAAAATAACACAGGCTTACAAATAGGAGATGTCTTATTTGCAGGTGTATTAATTGCAGCAGTAGGAGCAGTTGTTGATGTAGCTATGAGTATAGCTTCATCATTACATGAGTTAAAGGAACATAATAATGCTTTAACAACAGGACAATTATTTAAATCAGGGATGAATATTGGCCAAGATTTAATTGGAACGATGGCAGATACATTAATATTAGCTTATGCAGGAGGATCATTTTCTACCATGATTTTATATATGGCTTATAGTGTGAATTATAATCAGCTAATTAATATGGATACATTAGTATTGGAAATAGCAAAAGCATTATAAGTTAGTATTGGAATTATCTTAACAGTTCCATTTCTCTCATACCTCTGAGCTAAAGTCTTGACTATCACATATAAATAATAACATGAGTCATCATAGATTCATGTTTTTATTATATAGTTGATTTTTTATATTGGAAAAAGAATGACAAGTAAAGATATTTTAGTATAATGGTATATATATTATGCAGGAGGAAGATGAATGAAAGTACTATTTAGTGATATGGATGGGACAGTTATCAATCATGAGGGAATATTGCATGAAAAAGATCGTAAAATGATGCATGAATTACAAAATCATGGTCATAAAGTAGTATTTAATACAGGTAGAAATTATCAAGAGGCTTTATTTGTTTTACATAAACATAATTTTCCTTATGATTATCTAGTGTTGAATAATGGTGCGCATATTGTTGATAAAGAAGGGAAAGAAATATTTAAGAAATTAATTCCTGAAAATGTTGGGAAGGGTATTATTGAATATTGTATGGAACAACCAGATTTATGGACCTTCTTTTATACAGAAGAAAGAACTATTGGATATCTTAATGGAAAGACTTATGAACATAGTATGAAAGGGATTCATGAAACAACAGAATACAATTTCATTGAAGAATACCAAAAGATGGGATCATTTAATATTATTGCACTAAATCAAGATAATCATCAAATAGATATATTATTAAGAGTTCAGAAATTTATAGCGGAAACCTATGGAGAGTATGCTGCCGGATGTCTAAATACAGAATATTTAGATATTACAGCAGCTGGTTGTAGTAAGGGAACAGGTGTTAGAACTTTAGAAGAAACTATGCAAGAGGATATAGAATCTTATTGTATTGGTGATTCTTTTAAAGATTTAAGCATGTTTGAAATCGCAAGCTATGCATATACATTTCACCATGTCAGTGAAGAGATTTCAAAGCATACAGACAAACAAGTTGATTGTGTATATGAATTAATAAGTGATATGTTAAAGTAAAAAAGGGGGGGAGAATTATGAGTTGGAAAGATAAATTAAGAGATGTAGAGCCTTATATTGCTGGTGAACAACCTAAAATACAAAATATGATTAAATTGAATACGAATGAGAATCCTTATGGTCCAACACCAAAGGTAAAAGAGGTATTAGAAAGTATTGATAGTAATATGTTGCGTCTATATCCAAATGCAGATGCAGAAGAATTAAAAACAGCTTTGTCGAAGTATTATGATGTTAAAGAAGAACAAATATTTATTGGAAATGGTTCTGATGAAGTATTGGCTTTAGCTTTTCTAACTTTTTTTAATGGGAAAGATCCATTATTATTTCCAGATATTACATATTCTTTTTATCCTGTATATTGTCAATTATATAATATAGATTACGAATTAATTACATTAGACAATGATTTTACAATGACAAAAGAATCTTTTAGAAAATTGAATACAGGAATAATCTTTCCAAATCCCAACGCACCAACAGGTATTTTAGTAGGACTAGAATTTATTGAGGATGTATTACAACATAATCCAGATAGTATCGTAGTGATTGATGAGGCATATATTAGTTTTGGGGGAACATCTGCAGTCTCATTATTATCTAAGTATGATAATTTAGTCATCATTCAAACCTTTTCTAAAGATCGATCATTAGCAGGTATTCGTTTAGGAGTTGCTTTGGGAAATGGGGAAGCAATTTCTAAATTATATGATGTGAAAAATTCTTTCAATTCTTATCCTGTTGATTATGTAGCACAAAAAGTAGGTGTAGCTAGTGTTTTAGATCAAGATTATTTTGAGCAACAGTCTCAAAAGATAATCAAAACAAGAGAAATATTTAAAAAGGACTTAAAAGAACTAGGATTCATTGTTCCTGATTCTTACGCTAATTTTGTTTTTGTTAAACATCCAAATATTGATGCTAATGAGATTTTTAAAGCCCTACGCGAAGTCGGAATTATAGTTCGCCATTGGAATAAAGATAAAATTAATCAATATTTACGTATTACCATTGGTACAGATGCTCAAATGAAACAAGTAATAACATTTTTAAAAGGGTATATAAAAAAGGTCTAATGACCTTTTAATAAGAACAATCTGGTGTACGATAAAATACCAGGTTGTTTTTTGTTGATAAACTATCATGATAATGATAGTTATCAAAACTAATTTTCTTTAATTCTTCAATATTGGTTATCTTTTCTTTAATTAGATAGTGTAACATCTTACCACGTGCTTGTTTTACATACATAGCATTACGAACTAGTTTGTCACCCTTATCTTCTACAAAATCAATAGTTATTATATGAGGGTGCTTTATCATATTTGTGAATTCTTTAGAGGCTAAAGAGATAATAAAATCTTCCTCTTTAAAATACTTTTTAACATCGGCTGCCCAATAAGAATAAAGATTTATATCATCAATCTTCATTTTCATATCTAAACGATATCTTTGAATTAGATCATATGGGGATAATACTCCATAATAAGCTGATAAAATACGAAGATAAGAAGAAATATAATCTTGCTCTTCTTGTTTATAGGAAGTCAATTTTAATTGCTTAAAAACTGTACCAGAATAGTAATGCAAAGCAGGATGAGAATCTTCTTTTTGATGGAAATAATTATAAACTTCATTTGCCATCTTAAAAGATATTTTCATAACATCATGAAGCTTTGAAGCATCATATTTCTTTAATATAGTATGTAATTTTTTTTGTTTACTTAAATATACAGGATTTGTCTCTTTATTAATAGGGACAGTATATTTCATTTGTTTAGCCGGAGCTATAATTATTTTCATAAATATCACCTTTTTTATTATATCGTATTTTATCAAAATATGATATACTTATACTTCAGAGGTGAGTGAATATGAACACAATAATTATAGATAAAATCTTAGTCCATATGTTTGATATGGAACATAGTAAATTAATATTTTCAGATCGTTTTATTAGTTTAGCTGAAGGAACAACAGAGTATTATGATAAAAAAATAGAGAAAGTAATGACTAGTTCTACGAAGAAAGAATTAGTTGTTGGAGAACATCATCACATTATAGAAGCCGCAAAAAATATGGTTAGTGATGATGAAAATTTCCGTACAGAAGCGAAAAATCTTTCCGAGGAACTGTTTGAATTATGTAAACACATTGAGGAAATGCCTAATGCTAATATCATGTATGTAGAATGTAAAGTTGATGGTGTAAAACATATTTTAATCATTAAATTGAACTTTAAAATTACACCTATTAGTGTTATTGAAGAAGTTGATGGAGAACGTCAAATTAAGTTCGTTAACCAACAAATTCTACCTCCAAAAACAACAAATGTTGATGAAGCAATTGTTGTTGATGTAGAGAATAGTGTCATTTCTTTAATTGAAAAACGTTTTATGATTGATGGTAAACCAGGATATTATTTAAATGAACAATATATTAAAGGAGAACCTAAATTAACAGACAAACAAAAATTGAGTATTGTTAATAAAGTAGTGAAAAAGGTAGATGGAGAATTTAATGTTATTGAAGGTGATCCAGTGCCATTAGTAAAAAAAGAATTAGTTGAATTAGTAATGGATCATCGTCCAGTAAAACCAATGGAACTAGCGAAGAAAATCATGGGTAATGACTATAATGCTACTGAAGAAGTAGAATTGATTATGAAGGATTTGGGTATTGAAGAAGAAGATGAAATCGTTAATGTTCCAGGAAATATGGATCGTATGGCAAGATGTAAATTGGTTTTAGACGAAGATCGTATTATTGAATTAGATGTTGATGATTATATAAATAATCGTGATATTATTAAAGAAACAAGTGACAATGGAACAACTAAAATTACTATCACAAATATTCGTGATATTGTAATTAAATAAATAATTATGAATATAGAAAAACTGATAAATAACATACAAACTAATCATATGATGGGGTATTTTGTAGAGGATGAAAGAGAATTGATTTTGCTCCTAAAAAAGTTGGTTGTTGAAAAATCAAGTGTAGGATGTGGTGACTCCATTACATTAGAACAGACTGGGGTATTTGATTTCTTTAGAAATGGAAAATATCATTTCTATGATAAACATCAAAAGACATTAACTTCTAAGGAAAAAAGAGAAATATACATAAAGAATTTTTCTGTAGATACTTTTATCTCTAGTAGTAATGCAATTAGCGAAGATGGGAAAATATTTAATATAGATGGCAATGGAAGTCGAATAGCACCTATCATTTATGGACCTAAACAAGTCATTATTGTAGTAGGAATTAATAAGATTGTTCCGACAGTTGAAGAAGCAATTAAGCGTACTAGAGAAATTGCTGCACCAATGGATGCTAAAAGGCTAGATAAAAATACACCATGCACAAAAACTGGAAAATGTTTTGATTGTACACATCCACAAAGAATTTGTAATGATTTTGTTTTAATTACCGGACAATTTGACAAAGAGCAAATTAAAATAGTAATTGTAAATAAAAAATTAGGATATTAGAGGTGAAAAAATGTTAGTAAAAGTGATTGAGAATCATGATGGAGAGGGAGAATTTCCGACTTTCAAAAAGGGTACAAAAATTGAACTAGGAGAAGCATGTAGCCATTTTTTACATTGGTATGCATGTACGATTGATAATCATCAAACATATATTCCAGAAAGCTATTTGGACGAAGGAGTATTAAATAGAGATTATAATCCTACTGAATTAGTTCAAAAAGTAGGAGACGAATTGACAGTAATTGAGATCGTAAATAGTTGGTTATTAGCTGTTAATGATGATGAAACAATGGGTTGGATTCCAGCTGAAAGTGTTGTAAGCGATTAATAAAAAGGAACGTTAAATATGTAAATTTAACGTCTTTTTTTTATGAAATAATAAATTGTTTATATGAAAATGTAAAAAACATTGATTTAATCAACATAAATATACATGATACAACATAGTCAAATAATATAATAAATTATGTTTTCAGTCCATATACTTTGACATTTTTCGCAATTCCTTATACTATCATAAGAGTAAAAGGGCGAAAAAAATAATAGGGAAGGAAATGAGTGAATGGAGAGAATTTTAATTGTAGAGGATGATAATTCATACCGTAGTTTTATAAAAGAACATATCATTGGAGCTGGTTATGAAGTTGATGATGCAGATAATCCGATTACAGGTATTGAGTGTTTAGCGAGAAAAGAATATGATTTAGTGATTTCTGATTTGAAAATGCCAGAGATGAGTGGCGTACGCTTTACAAAAACTGCTAAAGCCATGCAAATGGGGATTAAAACTATTATTCTTACTGCTGATCCAGATGATGAGAGTGAGATTTCGTCTATTGATAATCAAGTTGATTTGTATATTGTTAAAGAAAAAGGAATGGGTGTATTGTTAAAATATATTCGTTCAGTATTAGATCGGGAGGTTTCTTATGATAGTGAAGAAATTATTCGATCTAAGGTTAATAAAATAGAAGTTCATAAAAGTACTCACCAAGTTTTTAAAAATGGAGAGGTCGTAGAACTTACTCGAAGAGAATATGAAATATTAGAGTTATTACTTGAAAATAAAAACCAAATATTATCTAGAGAAGAAATTGTTGAAAAAATATGGATGCTACCGGTTACAGAGATTGAACCAAGAGTGGTAGATGTACATATCAAAAATTTACGGGACAAGCTTCGTATTTTCTCTATCTTGACAGTACGGGGATTTGGGTATAAGTGGAATGAATGATAAAAAATTTAGATTTTTATCAATGGTAATGGCTCTATGTTATATTGTTTTAATTAGTATATTTATATTTAATTTAATTAAGTTACCAGAACAATCTAAAGAAATTGAATCAGAGTATATTTCTGATGCAGAGAAGGCTTTGAAATTAGTCTTAGAATCTGAGATAGAAGATATGCCATCTAAATCCATTTCTTTAATCGAAGAATATCCAATGGAATTGGTTATTCAAGATGATGAAAAAAACAGTATATATAAAACTGTTAATTTTACTGCTGGCTCATACATTGGGACTGTTAATAAAGATGCTATTCTAGAAGAAGCAACTGGGTCCTTTAATAAGGGTCAAATGGAAATTAAATATTGGTTTAGTTTATACCAAATGAGTAATGATCAATACTTAGAAGGCAATATTATTAAACAATCCATGTTATTAACCTCTGCTTTTTTCGTTGTTAGTATTGGATTCTATTTTATATGGAGAACATTACTTACACCTTTAAAAAGAGTAAGAGAATCAGTATCAAAATTAGAAAATTATGAATTTGAAGAACTTAGTGATAGCGCTGATAATGTCAATCGAGAATTAGAAGCTTTCGCAAAACATCTACAAAATAATATTCATGCAGTTTCTAGAAAACATACGGAATTAGAGCAACAACTTCAATTAGAAAGAGAACGTTTGAGTAATACTATCATTGTATCTAAATCTTTTGTTCATGATTTGAAAACACCAGTGCATCAAGCTATCTTAGAGAATGAACAAGCATTACATAAAAAACAACTTGATGCTTATGAAATTGCTGGATTGAATATTCAAATGAATGAAAAATTAATGAAAACAGTAAATGAAATATTAGTTATTATGAAAGGTGATTTCTATAATATTCAAGCTGAAGTAAGTAGGGTAGACTTCATAGATGTTGTAGTTGATACAATAAAAGTTTTCTCTAAAAGTTTTGATGAAAAGGGATTTGCTTTAGATTTCATTTCTCCAGAAGTAGTAAGTGGATATTATAATCAAGCAACGGTTCAACTGTTAGTTCATAATTTATTGTCAAATATGGTGCAATACGCTAAAGAGAATAGTAAGCTTACTATTCAATTAGATAACATAGATAATCATATTCAACTTATTTTTGAAAATGAAAGTGCATCGTATAATATTGAACGTATGAAAAATAGTGAACAACTATTTAATGCAATTCAATTAGAAGATAGTGAAGAACATGTATATAGTAGTGGAAATGGTTTGTTTTTAATAAAAGACTTGGCGCAATTATTAGGTGGTCAATATGAATTACAAATAGAAAATGAAAAAGTAACTATCATTATTTTATTACCAGAAGCAGGTGATAAGAAATGAAAACGTTAAAAGTATTATTGGTATTTATTATCTTTTGTAGTTTTACTACTATAATTCATGCAGAAGATGATGAAGAATCAATAACACCAGAAGATATTGATAAAGCAGGAACATATTTTGTACCTATAGGTTCTTTTGATAGTGATGATGAAACGGTGATTCGTTTAAATGTAACATTTCCAAGAACTGTGATATCTGATGAAAATCAAGAAGGTATTGATGCTCATGATTTTCAAACAACTAAAAAGAAGATAGAAAAGAGTACAGATACAGAATTAATCGCTTTAGCTAATGCCTATGCATGGAGTGTGGTTGATGGTAGTGAAGTACCAATTACTAGTGTGCAGTTAAAAGAATCAAATGCAACAGGTATTGGATATATTGTTACATTTAAAACAGATAAGGGAACTAGTACTACAATTAATGTTTACATTACAAGTTCTACAAATCTAGAGTTTGAAACAATGTATTGCTATGATACAGATACAAGAGAAATTAATGCATGGACAATTACTACAGCGATTATCATATTGCTAGTTGTTCCATGCATAATAATGATATTTTTATACTTGTTTTATTATAGGAATCTTAAAAAGGTAGAGAAGACCCTGTATCGATGAGTGGAAAATAGAGCTAGTAGTAAGCCCTATTTTTTTGTGTAAAAAATGTGTGTGAAGAAAATATAAAAAATCTTAATAAACTTAATAAAGTATATAGATTATTGTTTGTATTGAAATACTATTGATTTTACAATAAAAGTGTAATAATAAATAGATTTTATATTACAGGAGGAAAATGAGATGAAAAGGATAACAAAACTGTTGTTAGCGTTATTGTTATGTGTAACATCCTTTGCAGGATATACACATATATTAAATGCAGAAGAAACAGAAGAAAATGTTGAAGAAAATAATATCGAAGAAACAGATGTACCAGTTTCAGAAGAAGTAAATACTCCTTCTGAAGTTGAAGGTACAGATATTGTTGAAGAAGACCAAGATGTGGATACACAAGATGTAGTAGGTGCACTACAACCTTTACCAAGAAGTGGTGGAAACTTCGAAACAGATAGTGAAGGTACTTGGTGGGTTAACGAAGATGGTGGGGTAAAGGTCGCAATCTTAAATTATAACCCAACAGTTGGTTGGAAAGCAGGTATTGCTTACCAAGTGAAAGTAACAGTAGACTTTGAAGATTTTAATGCAACAGGAAAGAAAATTGAGGTAAAAATTCCTAAAGGGTTAAAATATACAAGTTATGATGTAAAAGGAACACCAACAAATGGAACTCCTGAAAAGGCGATGACTGGAGTTAATGATGGTTTGATTACAAATTCTATCAATCCTACAAAGAATGCCTATTATGATAGTTATTATGGATCTTTAATTTATGAAGTAAAAGATAATGATTCTAAAAAAATTGAATTCTCAGTAAATGTAACGCCTGATGTTACTACATATTATGGACCTAAAACATTTATTGATGGAATTCAAGTAAGTGCAGATAAAAACGGAAGTAACATCGGAAACGTAGGTGTTGATGTTAATGCAACTGGTTCTGTGGAGTATAAAATAACATACGCAACAGGAAATGCTAATAACGTTACTGGTGTAAGTAACTCGAATGAATCACTTGATCATATGAGCATCTCTGTATATCGTGCAGGAGAATACTATGGGATTTATCAATATTTCAAAAATGCGGATTTAGAATACTATTATCCAAAGGAAGTGAACCTAGTATCTTGGAGTGGTGGTTTGGTTGAGAAAGATGAAAATATTGGTTATCTTAAATTCAATATTCAAAATGTTGTTAGTACAGGAACAGGGTACCGAGGTATAAAATTTAATTTATCAGGTGTAGGCGCAGATGTGTATACTGCTGCACAAGCGATGAAAGGTACAATTACAATGTATGATGGTACAGTTATAGAAGTGGATTATTCGACTCCTATATCGGTTACTGCAGTAGACGAAAGTACTATAACGAATACTTTAACACTTGCAGGAAATAATATGACCTATGTTAAGGTATCAGATGATTTCCAAATTATGGGACCGGCATTTATTATTTCAAATGATTTACTTAGCGAAAAATAGATCAACACATTGAAGTAACAATTGATTCTGGTTATGAAGTTGGTGAAATATTTTTACCATATGACCAAAATCCAATTACAGAGGTACAATATAGAACAAACTTAAACCCAGTATTACAAACTGCTTCAGGTAATGAGGTGAAGGATACAGGGAGTAAATCTGTAAGTATATCACAAGAAAGTTTAGGACTAGCTTCCAATGAATATATAACTTATGTTACTGCCAAGATGGGAACGCTATCTAAGGGATTTAAATCAGCCTTGGCTATCAGTTATGCTAGTACTGCAAATAATAAGTTTAGAGTACTAGGAAAGCTTGCGGATGGAATTGATGAAGCAGCAGTAGAAGTAAAAACATATAGTAAAGATGATGGAGGCATAGTAGATACAAATACTATTAATAGTTTAAGTAGAAAGGTAGTAAGAAGAGCTAGTGCAGGTGTTTCCATTGCTACACCAACAAGTGCGGTGAAAGTAGAAGCAGGAAAAACGGCTACTGCTACATTTGCGGCTACTAATGACCATTACTACTATACAAGTATTATTGGAGCGAAAAACCCAAAACTGTATATCAAAATACCAGAACATGTAACAATACCTACTTCATCAATTAGCGTAACAAGTAGTGTGGATGGTAACTTAGGGTTTGATGCAAATTATATAACATCGAATGTTGATGGACAAAAGTATTTAGAGATTCAAATTTATGGTAATGTAGGAAGTTTCTTTAATGGGAAATCTCCTAGAATAACTGTAACATTAGATATTCAAACCTCTGTACAGGCTAAAGGAAATTATAAATGGTCAGATTACGCTTTTTGGGATTTCAATTCAACTAGTTACACATCTTATGGTTCTTATTTAGGGCCTGTAAATAATATTATTAATCCTGGTGACATCATGGTGCCAGCCCAAAAAGAAATAGAGTTTACTATTACAGCTAAAGAAGAATTAATGGTTGATACGTATATCATCCCAGAAGGTCAAACCGAAGCTAAACCAGAATATGATGATACAAGTGATGAAACAAAAAAATCAACAGCTGTTGGATTTACACCATCTGCAATAGGAAACTACACAGTTCAAATCTTTAATAATCGTAAAGATGTCGTAAATTCAGTAACAACATATATTCCAGTTCCAAAATACAATGATACAACAGATCAAGGATATGATTTTGGTCAAAACTTCCAAAGTCAACCATTTTCATGGAATATGAAGTTATCACAAGAAGCTGTATTAAAAGTATACAATAGCGCTGGAGAAGATGTTACAGATACTAGAGGTGCTAACTATGTTGTTGAATATAGTAGCGATGCAACTAGTGAGAGTAATTATCAAACGGCTATGTATGATGCTTTCTCAGATACAACATCAATGGTTCGTGTAACAAATACAAGTGGTGATATACAACCAGGAGAAAAAGCTGTTATCGAACTTAAATATGTAGTAGATGAAACAATAGAGTCAGTAACTGCTAAAGGACATAAACTAGGTTCTATTAATGATTTTAGACCATAGTTTATCTTTGATGCAGGAAGCGTTGGAGCGAACACTGGTACAAGAGTTGGGGCTATCTTAGAAATTGGTGAAATCACAGGAAGATTGTTCTTAGATAAAGATTTCGATGGAATTATGAATAATACAGATACTTGGATATCTGGAGCTACTATTACATTAA
>JBKEBJ010000146.1:0-4281 GCA_047973105.1 Coprobacillaceae bacterium
ATACGTTTTGTTCGAACTCTTGTATTAATATCACTAGTTAAAACATCTTTATTATACTCTAAAATAGATTTTGGATTATTTGCGAAGATGACTTCTACTTAAGCTACGATTTCTAGAATTAACTCACTATAATAAGCAACATAATCAACACCTGTAAATTCATGAACATTATCACCAAATAATTCACGATATTTAGATAATGTTAAAACATCACTATAAGGATTTACTCCTGCTTCATCTAAAGCATCATAAGTAAGTAAAGCGTTCCCTACTTCATCGCTTGGGTAGCTTAACATTAATATGATTTTCTTAGCTCCAGCAGCGATTCCTTTTAAACATATAGAGAATCGATTTCTTGAAAGAATCGGAAAGATTACTCCAATTGTTTCTCCACCTAATTTTTCTTTTACATCACTCGCAATAGCTTCAATACTTGCATAGTTACCTTGTGCTCTTGCGACAATTGATTCTGTTACTGAAACAACGTCTTTATCACGTAATGAAAACCCTTCACTATTCGCAGCATCTAATACGCTATCTACTACGATATCAGCTAAGTTATCTCCTTCACGAATAATCGGGCATCGAATCCCTCTTGATACTGTACCGACTTTTCTTTCCATATTAATTCCTTTCCTATTGAAAAATATTACAGAATAATTATAATAGAAATTGTCGTATAAGTAAAATTAATATTTTATTACTTTGATATAAGGAGAACTAATATGAGTATAAAACTAGAACAATATAAAATATTTAATGAAGCAGCATCTACTTTATCTTTTTCTATCGCTAGTAGAAATTTGTTTATTAGTCAATCTGCTGTTTCTCAAGCAATTAGTCAATTAGAAAAACAATTACATACTAAATTATTTATTAGAAAGTCTAAAGGCGTTGTTTTAACCAAAGAAGGAGAATTGATTCATACCTATATAAAGAATGCTTTAGACTTGATTACTACTGGCGAACATCGTTTGTCAGCTATGCAAGAATTAACTGATGGACGTTTAATTATTGCTTCTGGAGATACTATATGTTCCTATTATTTAGCTACCTATTTAGAACAGTTTCATACCTTATATCCAAAAGTAAAACTAGAAATTATCAATCGAACTACATTAGAAACAATTGAATTATTAAAGTCTGGACAAATTGATTTAGGATTTATTAATTTACCTGTAAATGATGATTCTTTAGTTATTGAAGAATGTTTAACAATTCATGATATTTTTGTTGGTAGTTCAAAATATAATATAGATAAAAAATATTCTTATCAAGATATTTCATCTTTACCTTTGATTTTATTTGATGAAAATTCAAACTCTAGAAAGAATATTGAAAAGACCTTCTTAATGCATGGTATTCCCTTACAACCAGCAATTGAAGTTGGAGCCCATGATTTATTGTTACAATTCGCGAAGATTAACTTAGGTGTGTCTTGTGTCGTAAAGGAATTCTCTAAACAATATTTAGATACGAAGGAATTAGTAGAATTACCTTTACAACAAGTTCTCCCTGCCCGTGCTATTGGCTATGCACATATAAAAAGGTTACCCCCATCAATGGCAACCTTAAAGTTTCTAGAATTAATACCTAATACTAAAAATATATAATTATTACGCTAATACAATATTTATAATTGTGTTAGTTTTTTTATAAAAAAATACGTAATACTTTTGGTACTACGTATTCATTGATTATTTTTCAAATAAAGCTGCCATTGATTTGACCATCGCTCCTGTAGCACCTTCATTAGCTAATACATTGTATTTAGCATCATAACTAGTACCTGCAATATCTAAATGAATCCATTCAATACCTTCTTCTACAAATTCTTCTAAGAAACAGGCTGCAACACTAGATCCAGCTCCACCACTAGCTGAATTAACAATATCTGCCACTTTACTTTTCTTTAACATGTCATGATAATCTTCGTCTAAAGGTAAACGCCAAATCTTTTCATTACTTCTTTTTGAAGCATCTACAAATTCTTGATAGAATTCTTCGTTATTAGAGAATGTTCCTGTATACGATTGACTTAATGCAGCAATAACTGCACCAGTTAATGTCGCAATATCAATAATACGTTTCGCTCCTAATTTTTGTGCATAAGTAATTCCATCCATTAGAATTAAACGCCCCTCAGCATCTGTATTTGTGATTTCCACAGTCTTTTTTGATAATGAGACTAAAACATCATCACAATTAAACGCTTCACCAGAAATCATATTTTCAGTTGTCGGAATAACCGCGATAACATTTCCTTTTAATTTTCGTTTCGCAATGACTTCCATAGCGCCAAGAACATTTGCAGCACCACACATATCACTTTTCATTGTTGTCATACTTGCAGAAGGTTTTAAATTATATCCTCCACTATCAAATGTAATTCCTTTTCCTACTAAAGCAGTATAAGGTTCATTACCAGCTCCATTATATTTTAGAACAATCATACGTGCTTCTATAACGCTACCTTGATTAACTCCTAAAATACCTCCAGCACCCATTTCTTCTAATTCTTTTTTACTAAGAATCGTTGCTTCTAAATGACAATCTTTCGCCAAGTCTTCTGCATAGGCCACTAATTCAATTGGTGTCATATAATTACTAGGCATATTCCCTAAAGTTCTCGCATGATTTACGGCTTCACCAATAATAACACCTTTTTCAATAGCACTACTAATATCTTCACTTCCAATAATTTCATATATTATTTCTTCTTTTGGATCAGTACCTATTTTGGTGAACTCATAATTCGCCATGATTTGTGATTCACAGAATAACTCTGTTACTGTTTGTAAGTCAAAACTATCTGTAATAGCTCTTCTAATATCTACAACAACTGCATCTTCTTTAACACTCTTTACCAAAGCTCCAAAAGCTTTTTGTAAGCGTGTTGTTGTAATATCCTCTTCTTTACCTAGACCCACAAAAGTAATCGATTTAAAAGGGAATTTTCCTAAAGTATAAATCGTCGTTACTTTACCTAATTCTCTATTTACTTCTTCATTTAATTCATAACCTAACCCATTACGAATTTTACTACAAATATCTTTTTCTTCATAAATTGGGTAAAGAACGGAGATATTTGAATCCTTAATATGTTCTAACATTGATTGTTTTATCATTATATATACCTCTTTTCATCTACTTAGTAGTATAACACTATTACTTATAAAATAGTATCTATGTAATCAAATTGATACACTGTTTTTTTAATTTGAATATTTTGTTTTCCTTTTTGATGTCCATCTTTATGACTATCCTTTAACCATTTTTGAAAGTCTTCTTTTGAATTCCATTTAGTAACGAATGCGAAACCTACAGTATTTCCTTCTTTCCACCAACATTCACAAGATAATAAACCAGCCACATTTTCTGTACTAGTTTCTTTCTTTAACATAATCTGTTTCATTATCTCCATATTCTCTTTCTCTGATTCAAATATTACTTGACTAATAAACATATATTTCTCCTTTTTTTGTCTTAATAATATAAAAAAGCACATAAAACCAGCATCTGGATTTACGCACTTTTAGCTACACGATATTGTATAATAAAAACTATAAATAATTCTTTGTACTATTTAAATCCGTAACAAAATCCGGATTATCTTCTTTAATAATATTAACTACTTCTTCCACATAACCTCTAGTTCCATTTTCATGAATTTTTTGTCCATCTTCATAAGTAATTCCTACTAATTGTAAAAACTCTACCCTTCCATGTACCGTATCTTGTGCAGGAAGTTCTGGATCTTTCACAATTAACAATGAACATATCTTAGAATCAGCGCCAATTTTGATTGGTTCTCCATTTCCTAAGACATATTCATTTTCGGAAAAGTATTTACCAGATTCAAATGTATATCTAGCTAAGTTTCCTAACATATTCATTGCGAAATGACAATCTTCAACGCTATCTGCTTTTAATTTAA
Organism: Coprobacillaceae bacterium; assembly: GCA_047973105.1. GTDB lineage: Bacteria > Bacillota_I > Bacilli_A > Erysipelotrichales > Coprobacillaceae > CAKVJS01. Next base: position 3,938 of record JBKEBJ010000146.1, read on the forward strand.
ATGTCATTTCATAGCCCCATCTACTGTAGTCCTCACCATACTTTTCAACATCACCATATAACTGACTCATTCCATAGGTAACAATATGATAATACCCTTTTGATGATTTATAAATAGAATACCCATCTAAGTACTCTGGTCCTCCAAACATTGCACGTGATGTTAAAATTGTACCATAATGACTAGGCTCTTGATCTCCATATATATTTGAAAAAGAATCATCAATAACTTGCCAGCCAGGACTTTAGTCTTCTGTTTCACAGTTCTTTTTATACATGTCAAATGTGATTTGACCAGGCATATCTTCTTTTATAATTTCTTTTTTCTCTTCTATTTTTGGTTCT
>JBKEBJ010000189.1:0-29193 GCA_047973105.1 Coprobacillaceae bacterium
CAACGGTAACTAGTGAATATGATGTCTATGGAAATCAAACAGCTGTATATTTTCCAGATGGAAGTTCAAAACTATTTACTTATGATGAACATGGTCAACTAACAAGTGAATCGGATCGTAATGGTAACACCATTACTTATACTTATGAAAATGGTAATAAACAATCAGAAACAGATGGACATGGAACAAAATCTTATACTTATGATGAAATGGGAAGAATTGTTAATGAAATAGATGCTAGTCAAAATACAATTACTTATAGTCGTAATAATCGTGGAGAATTATTATCAATCTCTAAACCTAATGGTATGATTCAATACCAATATAACGCAGATGGTGAAAAGGTTTGGGAAAAAGATGCGAATGGTAATGAGAAGACATATACATATGATGTTTGGAGTCGTTTAACTTGTGTAACAGATATCTATGGTACTAAGTCGTATACCTATGATAGTAATGGAAACATGCTTACAACAACGGATGAATTAGGTAATATAACAAGTTATGAATACGATAATGGAAATCGCAAAATCAAGACTATATATGCAGATGAGAGCATCGAAGAATATATCTATGATAGTCGAGGAAGAGTTATTGAAATCATTGATCCATTAGGTAATAGTTCTATTAATGAGTATGATGATATCTTAAATCAATTAGTTAAAGTAACGGATGCTAAAGGACAAGTAACGCAGTTTAGTTATGATACTTTAGGGAATCTAGTGGAAACTACATATCCAGATGGTACTAGTGAAACTAATGTTTATAATGAACAAAATCAAATTATTGAAAACATTAATCGCTTAGGTATTAAAACAACATACTCATATGACAATAAAGGAAACGTCTTAGAAACTACAATTGGTGAACAAACAACGAAAAGTGAATATGGAACAAACGATGTAGAAATTCGTAAAATTGATGCTTTAAATCATAATGAAACGATAACCCATACAGTTACTAAACTCATTGATGTAGTTACTTTAAAGAATGGTTCTACTTTACAATATACATATGATGGAGAGTATAATATTACCTCTATTACAGACAGTAATGGTAATGTTACAAAGAAAACCTATGATCCAAATGGGAATTTATCTAGTGAAACAGATCCATTGGGTAATGTAACAACATATACATATACATCAAGAAATCAAATTGCAACAATTACCTATCCGGATGAAGGAGTAGTACAACATGTTTATGATGCTGCTGGAAACCAAATAGAAACCATTGATCCATTAGGTAATAGTACAAAAAAACAATACAATACAATGCATAGAGAAATTGTAAGTATGGATCCTAAAGGAAATGAGACTACAAAAGAATACGATGCAAAAGGACAATTAATTAAAGTAATTGATGCTTTAGAACAAGAAACAGTATATGTTTATGATGAAGTTGGAAATATGATTGAAAAACACGATCCAACAGGTTTAATTACTTATAATCAATATGATGTAGCAGGCAGAATCATTGAAACAACAGATAACTTCAATCGCTTTACTAAGAATACTTATGATGCTATGGGGAATCTAATTACAGTAGAAAATTGGAAAAATGAAGTTACTACAAATACTTATGATGATTATGGAAACATGATTTCTTCAACAGATATTCGTGGTAATGTAACTACTTATACCTATGATGCAAATAATGAAGTATTAACAGAAGTAGATGCTAGAGGAAATATCATTGATTACACAAGAAATCCAATTGGACAACCGACAACAACAATAGAAGGTAAAAAAACTACTACAGATGTTTATAACATTGTTGGATTACTATCCGAGAGTTATGACCAAGATGGTAATAAAACATCATTTACTTATGATGCTGGTGGTAATATAACATCGATTACTTTGCCTAGCGGTGGAACAGAAGCAAAAACATTTACACCAACAGGTTTAGAAGCAACAATTACAGATCCTAATGGTGGTGTTATCGAAAATGTATATGATAAAAAAGGACAACTGATAGCGACAATTGACCCAGAAGGTAATAAAACACAATATGAGTATGATGAAAATGGGAATCAAACCATGGTTATTGATCCTTTAGGTTACGCTACTATCTATGAATACGATGCATTAAATCGAGTTATTGAAGTTACAGATAAAAATGATAATGTAACAAATTTAGAATATAATGCATGGAATCAAGTAACTACTACTAAAAATGCTTCTGGAACTACAGAATCTATGTATAACGATAGAGGACAAGTTATTGAAGAAATAGATCCTAATGATAATGTTACAGAATATACATACACTGAATTTGATCAATTAGAAAGTACTATTCAAGCAAATGGTTATATCGAAACAAATATATATAATGAATATGGTGATGTTATAGAAGTCACTAATAATCAAGATAGTAGTTCTAGTGAACAAAATGTTTATGATAACTACGGTCAATTAGTAGAAATGACAGATGGAAATAACAATACAACAGTATATGAATACAATACTAAAGGACAAATATCTAAGACAACAGCACCTAATGGAAATACAATTTGTTATACATATGATAGTAATGATCGTATAAAAACAATGATTGATATCCGTGGAAATGAAACAGAGTATCAATATAATACTTTGGATCAAGTTGTTGCAGTTAAATATCCAGGGAATAAAGACTATACATATACGTATGATGCAAATGGAAATCTATTGTCAGAAACAGATCCAATGCAAACTACTACTGAGTACACATATAACAAGAATAATCAAGAAGTATCTGTAACAAACGGTTTAGGAGTTACAACAGATACTACTTACGATGAACGTGGAAATACATCAAGTATCATTGATGGTTTAGGTAATGTTACAGAATATAAATATGATCCTAATGGTAATGTTACAGAAGAAATAGATCCTAATGGTAACACAAAAGCTTATCAATATGACGAACTAAATCGTATTCAAACAGTGAGAGATAGAAAAGATGTTGAAACTAGTTACGAATACGATAATAACGGTAATGTTACAAAGATGATATATGGTAATGGTAGTACAACTTCTTTTACTTATGATAATATGAATCAAACATCGAAAGTAACAAATGGTAATAGAAACTCAGAATCTTATACCTATGATTTAAAAGGAAATATTTCTAAAGAAACAAAAGCCGATGGAAGAAGTATTACATATAAATACGATGCCTTAAATAACATGGTCTATCAAGGATATGATGACCAAGAATACTAATATCGATATAATGAAGAGAGTCAAGTAGTAGAAGTTAAAGATGCCTCTACTAAATCAACATTAGAATATAACACTTATGGCGATTTAATTCGTTATACAGATGCTAAAGGAAATGTGATATCATATGAGTATGATGAAACTGGAAGAAAAACAGGAATCATCTATCCAGATGGAACAAAAACATCGTATGCTTATGATAAAAATGATAACCTACTAGAAGTCAAAGCAGGTTTAGATGTAACAACTTATCAATATGATGCTTTAGGTAATAAGACCCAAACGTTGTTACCTAATGGCATGAAAACAATCTATGAATATGACGCTATCAATCAACTAACAAAACTAGAGAGTACGAAAGCTAGTGGAGAAGTAATGACAAGTATGACATATACATACGATGCTTTAGGAAACATCAAAACAAGCGTAGAAAATATCGAAGGTATTATTACTACAAAAGAATATACATACGATGAAGAAGAACGATTACTATCTTCTAAACATGTGACAAACAAAGATACAAAAGAATATGTTTACACATATGATCGTGTAGGTAATAAAGTATCAGTAGAAGAAAGTATCAATGGTAAAAAAACAAAAACCCAATACGAGTTTGATAATAACAATGCTTTAGTATCTGAAGAAGGAGAAATGGGAGTTGATTACTCTTACGATGATAATGGCAATGTTATAGGAAAACGATATACGAATGGGATTATTGAAGGGTATAGTTATAACGCTAAAGGACAATTGATAGAGATTCAATCATCAAATGGAAAAACAATTACCTATAGTTATGATGGTTTTGGAAACAGAATAGAGAAACAAGAAATCACAACCATTTCTCAAAGTGAAGATTCACCATTCTTAGAAATCTTCAGTAAAGAAGGTTCCTTCAATGAAGACTATGACCAACAATTAGCGAAAGAAACAACAAAGGAGAAACTCTCTAATCTAGGTACAACTATTGAAGAACATAGTAAAACCTATGATCAAACATGTAAATCACAAAACATGGATGGAGAGAAAACAAGTATCAAGACGATTGCTTATATCAATGATATTAACCGTGACTATGTCCAAGTAGTACAAACAGAAAATAGTACAGGAGATACACTAGATACGTATATTTATGGTAATGAAAGAATTAGTACCTTTGATACGTATGAAACAGCCTATTATAGCTATGATGGAAAAGGAAGTGTTATCGGACATGTAACAAATTCTCATGTAGATACACTAAGCTATCAAGTAGAATACGATGACTATGGTAAGACAAATCGTAAGATGGATGATAGTTATGGATATAATGGAGAATATCATGATTATAATGATAGCCAATATCTAAGAGCAAGATACTATGACACAAGTACCGGAACTTTCCAACAAGAAGATAGTTATCTAGGAGAACTAGAAAGGCCTATTTCACAGAATCGCTATGCCTATGGACATAACAATCCAATCAAGCATAAAGATCCAAGTGGACATTATATAGTATTTGATGATTCAGTAGAGGATACAGTATCAAAAACAATAACAGCCAAACAAAAAGCTGGACAAACAACTACTTGGGATAAAGAGATAGAGAATTTCTTTAACAAAAATAAGCATTGGGATGAAGCCGCATATAAACACAAAGCGGAACAAGCAAGAATAGAAGCAGAAGCATTTAATAGAAATTATATTAAAGGATTAGTCAATGGTTGGGAAGGTGAAGCTGGAGAAGTAGGAAGAAAATACTTTGAAAGTTTAATGGCAAATGGACTTTCTTATGAAGAAACATACAAACTAGCATTACAAATTAAAAAGATATGTGATCAGCTAGATTCTGAGCAAATGGGAATGGTTAAGAAACATGTAGATTCTATGGATGTGAATAGTACAGAATTAATTGATTTCTTTGGATGGAGAACAGCTACTGTAGAAGGAAATCATTTACAAGGTACAGAAGGAACATCAAGAGATATAATATATTCTTATTTTACAAATTTCTTAAATACTAATAGGTCTAGCGCTCAAACATTAAATGAATGGTTAATGTTATTTGGAGTGATAATGACTTCAGTAACTGTTGCAGTAGCAACATATCAAAGTATGATGTTACTTGCATTAGTTACAGGGGATATGGCAACATATTATCAAATGGCTAGTTTACCAAGCGTGATGTTAGATAGTAACAAAGAATCAGGAAGTGCTTTTGGAGATATGAGTTTTGAAGATCAGCTTAGATATGATCGATGGATTAAAGAGGTTCAAGATGGGTGGACTGCTGAACAAAGATATAATTATCAAATGTATGGTAATCCAAATGGACTTTCATGGGATGGGGGTTATATTTATAAACAACCTGTAGATTCTAATATACATGGAAACTCTTTAGATTATGAAGGACTTAATTATGGATATGTATTATACGATAAGGAAACAGGAGAAATACTTAAATTTGGAGAGAGTATTGATCCTAATAATCGATATACTCAAAGTTTTTTAAACTCAAAAAACGCTAATATGGCAGTCGTTAATTATGGAAGTAAAGTAGAAGTACATAATTGGCAAAATATGCAAATAAATAATTATTTTGATGTTCATGGGCATTTGCCACCACTCAATAATAATTTTTGGTAAAGAAGGAGAAATAAAGTGGAATTTATAATTAAATCACCCAGTTATTATTCACAACATTATAAAATGGATAAAGAGATTATTAATTTAAGTATAGATATTGAAAATTATATGAAAACTAAAAACTATAGTGATGTTATAACACGTATACACATTTATCCAGTAGTAGCACCATCTGAAATGCTTGAACAAGGGTTATGGAAAGAATGGGTTAAGATATCTAAATTAATAAGTTTAGCTACTGTATTTAGGCATATTGATTATGAAAAATATATAAATGGTACAGTGGAAATTAGAAAAAAATCAACAATAAAATGTGTTCTTGAAGCAGTATGGTTAATAAAAAAGAAACCAGGAACGAAATTTGATATTAAACAATTTGAGCAAGATTTATTAGATTTTGTTGGTTATAGTAAAGAAGAATTGGAGAGTGTATAGTACCAATTAAAGATATGAAACACTAAGTTTCATATCTTTTTGGAAATATTTAATACAAAATAAATAGGTAACTAAATATTAGAAAAATGTTATACTTAAGACAATAAATAGTTAGGAGGAATCAGATGAAAAAGCTATATAAAAAACGCGAAGATGGAAAACTTCAATATGCAGAATATTGGTTGTATCAAAATGAGATTACTTTACATACAGGAGAAGTAGGTAAAAGAGGGCAAATAGAGACATTTTCTGGGTACACGAGTGAAGATGATTTTGAAGATTACTTTAATGAAATGTTTTATCCATTTGGATATAAGCCAATAAATAAAAACTATTGGATCGTAGTACAATATCCAACAGAGAGTATAGGATTTAGTGATGAAATTAATAAATTAAAAAATAAAGTAATAAACTGTTTAAATAATAATATTGGATGGCTAGGGTTAGGACATATAGATGGGTTTGATATAGGAAAACAAATATGTAAAAACGGAGAAAATGTTTTAAATATTTTTTGCGTAGTCGTTGATAAAAATATAGGATTGAAAATAATAAATGAAATTTTAAAAGATAACAACTTGAATTATGAAATTGTTAGAATTGCAAGTAAAGACAATTATGAAGAAGACTATATTTTACAATATTCTTTTGACAAAAAAGAGGATGAATTCTTCTTATAATGAAAATTAAAATATATATTTATAGTGATGCTAATCCACCAATTGAAATTAGGTCAAATAATTTTGAAAATATAGATTTAAGTGGGTTAAATTTGCATAGAGCTATTTTAACTGGTAAATCTCTAAAAAATTCTAAGTTAATAAGAACTGATTTTAGAAGCGCTAGCATGCAATATACAGATTTAAGTAACTGTAATCTTACGAATTCTAGATTTACTTTTTCAGAAAGTGAAGGAATAAATTTACAGAATTCCAATATGGAGCGTTGCTTAGCTAATAACTGTGATTTCAGAAAAGCTAATTTTACTAATACAAATATGAAAGATATAATATTAGTAAATAGCCATTTACATGGAGCAATCGTATTAGGTTTAAATATAGAAACTGCAAATATTAAAGGTGTGAAATTTGATCAGTCAACTGTTTGGCCTGAAGGGTATAATCCTTTGGAACATGGAGCGATAAAAGAAGTATCGAATTTTTCTAATGAATTCAGTGAAAAAGAATTAATAGAGTTTGCTAAAATGCATATAAATGAGATAAAAAAAGAATATAAATAATAAATCAGGCAGGAGTTATTTTTTGCTCTTGCTAGTTTTATGTATTAACTGTTATAAGTAGTAAAATTGCTAAATTAAAAAAATGAATTGTTAAAAATTCTCTATCTCTATAATAAAGTTGATTTACTTGCACAATAGAAATACAGATGGGGTTCATAAAAATGATTAACATACACAACTTTGATAAAATTTAAAATGAAATTATAATGGGAGAAGAATAATGATAAAAAGAATTATAAAATATATATCTGTTATAAGTATACTTCTAATTAGCGTTGGATGTTCTAATAACAGTATTGATAATGATAAAGTGTTTAAAAATTTCACTGATAATGGGTATGTAGTTACTACATATTATCAACACTCTTTTAGTTTGGAAAACGAGGAAGAAAATAAAAGAATGGATATCGTATTAGATAAAGATAAAGTAAAGGAAATAAAATATATTGATAAAGACAGTGTGTATGATATCTATTCTAATGGAAAAGAGAATGATAAATCTTTAGAAAAGATAAAGGATATATTATCAAAAGTAGAAGTAGAATCTGTTGATGAACTTGTTGAGTTTTCAACAGATTACTACAAAACACATTTAAAAGATAAGACAATTGATTATGAAAAAATAGAAAAAGATATTTCAACAAAATATAGTATGCAACTTATTGAAGAAAATCAAATCGTATTATTTGATTTAGATAATACTATTCGTATGGATATAATGTTGTTAGATGGTAAAGTAAGTCATATTGCTTATGGTTCATATGATAATACTAGTGCGATGGAAATAGTTTATGGTGAGAATAGTGATCAGTCAATTAATTACGATGTAAGAAAAACATTTGAACAATTGATAACAGATTTAAATATTTCTATAATCGATTTTATTACTTTTAACAATTCTTTCTATGATAAGAACAACGCCGATTTACAAACAGAGAGAGTATATACATGTAAAATAGATAAAGAGAATGAAAGTGGACTAACGACGTTAAAATATGTATATTTCGTTAAAGGACAACGAGTTTATAAACATCAGTTGATTAGAACATATATTGCTCCAGATTGGACATTGGAAGAATTTAATAATTTAGTAATTGAAACCGAAGGAGAAGACCCTGCAATTATACGTACTATAGAAGAAACTAGTAATGGTTTTGATGTAATAGAAACAATTGATTGTTTAACATTATCTGATGAAGATGCAGTGCGTTTTGGGTTAGATGTACGTAAGTATTTATATCAAGTTGAATATGAAAATAAATCTGTAGAAACAGCTGTTGGTAGTATTGACTAAATAGGAATTCATATAAGTAATTGTGAAAATAAACAATTTATTCTTCACATGTTCCTAGAAAGGATAAAGTTTATTTAAGGAAAGGGTATAAAAATATTTATAGAGTAGATATACAAAGAAAACTTTTTCTTTAGCTATATCTACTTTTTATTAACATTACTATAAATATGTAGTTCCATAGAATAGGCTAATGCATATAGTAATAGTAGGCATATATATTATTTATAACAAATTAATGGATAAATAGGGGAATATCATTTTCCTAGGAAAATGGTTTCTAAATATTTTTTAAAGTGTTATAATACATAAGGGAATTGTACGAAAGGATGTGATTGATTTGAATAGACAAGAACCAGAAGTGCCTGAGGGCTTGTGGCTTATCAATAACATCAGGGAGGTACAATTATGGAAAAAATTGATCAAGTTAAAGAGCTTTTGGAACAAAGAAAGTATAAAGAAATTAGAGATTTATTAACTGAGGAAAATGATGCTGATGTCGCAGTTCTTTTAGAAGAACTAGACACAGAAGATATGATTCGTGTATTTCGTTTATTACCGAAAGATAGCGCAGCCGATGTTTTCGTTTATATGTCCAACGAGAGTGGAAGAGAAGTTATTGAATCACTAACAAATGTTGAAATAGGAAACATTGTTAATGACTTATATTCAGATGATGTCATTGATATGTTAGAAGAATTACCCGCAAATGTAGTAAAACGTGTCTTAGCGGCTTCCGATGCCGAAACACGTCGAGATATTAATCATTTATTAAAATATCCAGAGGATTCAGCTGGAAGTCATATGAATGTCGAATTCGTTGATTTACGCGCAGAAATGACTGTTAGTGATGCAATATCTAGAATTCGTGAAATAGGTGTTGATAAAGAAACAATCAACACATGTTACGTAATGGATAAAAGTAGACACATGTTAGGAGTTATTACTTTACGTAAATTATTACTATCTGGTTCTAACGAACTGATTGGTGATATTATGAATGATAATGTTATTAGTGTGCATACCTTAACAGACCAAGAAGAGGTTGCTTTAGAATTTCAAAAATACGATTTAACAGTTATGCCAGTAGTAGACAATGAAAATCGTTTAGTTGGGATTATCACAGTGGATGATGTTGTGGATATCATGTTAGAAGAAACAACAGAAGATATCGAAAAGATGGCAGCCATCACTCCAGGGGATAAACCATATATAAAAACTGGGCCTTTTGAAACATATAAGAAGAGGATACCATGGTTATTAATCTTAATGATTTCTGCTTCAATTACAGGAAAAATCATTCAAGGTTATGAACATGCCTTAGCTAGCTATGTTATCTTAACTTCATTTATTCCGATGTTAATGGATACTGGTGGAAATTCTGGATCACAAGCTTCAGTATCAGTTATTCGTGCTATATCACTAAATGAAATAAAGTTAAGTGATACTTGGAAAATTGTTTGGAAAGAATTACGAGTATCGATCTTAGTTGGTGGTACACTAGCAGTCGCAAACTTTGCGAAGGTATTAATCATTGATCAAACAACAGTGGAAGTCGCATTAGTTATTTGTTCAACACTTTGGTTTACAGTAATAATTGCGAAGTTAGTTGGTTGTTTACTACCAATTATCGCAAATAAGATTGGATTTGATCCTGCGATAATGGCGAGCCCATTTATTACGACTATTGTTGATGCATTATCTTTAGTGGTGTATTTCACAATTGCAGCAGCCATATTAGGTATATAATAAGTATTGAAGACAAGACAATATAGTTTTGTCTTTTTTTATTCTACAAAAAGAAACAAAATATATAAGCCCCTAGGTATAGTATGAAAGGTATATGAGATATAAAAGAAAAGGGGAAAGATATGAAGAAAAGAAAGATAGTATTATCTCTAACACTATCATTATTAATGATGGTAATTCCAATAAATGATGTCTTCGCTATACAAGTTGCAGAAGATGTCGTTGGAGAAATGATCCCACCAACAGAAGAACCAGTTACTGATTTTGTTGTTGGAAATGTACAAGAAAATGGTTTTAGTTATATAGAACCAACAAATCGTTATGATGATGGAATAGTAACTTATTATTTTGTAACAAGTGATGTAAACTATGCATTATTACATGGAACACTAATGGACGTTACATATGAAGAACAAAGTTATGCTTGTGAGATTATTTATACACAAATAAAGGATTATACAACAACTGTTCATGGAGTTGATATAAGCGCAGCACCAATACCTTCATTAAAGGATAATAGTACATACTTCTTTGATACAGGAAACTTTATGGATGAAAATTATGAATATAATTATAACTTAAGTGGAGAAAATAAATCCATTGTTGGATTACATAAAGCTAGTAATGGGGAATCGGAATCAATGTTTTATAAATTACCATATCCACCAGGATACAGTGTTGCATCAATGGTTGGACTTAAAGCTCGTATTATGTTTAACCACAATAATACATACATAGAAAATATTATATTTGATGGAACAAACAATGATATGTTGCCAATTGGTGGAACTGGTTCAGTTCCTAAAAATAGAGGTGAGTACTTTTGGTACTTTTCTACCAATGCAGATAACTTTGTAGCGAAAGATGTAGTTCTACAGAATATTGGAAAAGATAATAACAATTCAATTGCTAGAAAAAATGTCGCAATGAATTTTTATACACCTACTAGTGGACAACGTAATTTTGAAGGAGTAACTATTAAAAACTGTAAAACAAAATCTGGATATGGAGTTGTTTCTTTTAATCAAAGTGCTAATAATTATTTTAAAGATTTAAATATTGAGAATTTAGATACATCAGGAGATATCGCAAATCATCCAAGTTCTTATCCTATCAAAATTGAACATGCTGCAACGACGTATTTACCAGATGCAAATGTGGCTAATCAAAAGAATATTGTATTTGATGGTACTCTAACATTACCAGAAAGTAATAGCGCATATAACGCTATTTATGTTCAAGATTATCGTTATAAAAATATCCTATTACCTGCAACATATCGTTATGCATTATGTAAGAATAGTAATGGTACAGCTTATGGTTATGGCTTACGTGTATATAATCATGAAGTTAGTCCAATTACATCTAATAGTAGTTTAGACTTACAAACAGGATATTGGTTAATACAGTCAGACAACGATGTTGTTACATTAGATAAACAAATGACAGATTTAAATACGTTAATTCAAAAGCTACATACATATACAAGTATTCCAGAACCTAAAATCAAAGTAATTTCTAAAGAAGATAAAACAATCGATGCATTTACGATTCCAGACTTTGTGTCAAGTTACGATAATGCATCTACATATACAACACATATAGTAGCTTTACTAAAAAATGAAATAACATATCCAGCGACGAATCACGCTAGTAATGGAGAAGACACAGAATATATTATCTTCTCTCCAAGTGTAGAAGGTAAAACAATTACATTACCAACAACGAATTCTAGTCAAGTGTTGCTTTATAATCTAGACTTTAAAACAACAATGAACTGGACAATAGAAGAGGCAATTACAGGAAAGATTATAAACTTTACAAAAGATAACTCTGGACATAATATGTTTCTAAAATATACAGTCGATGTTACTTTTATTAATAAAGAAGGAGAAATAGTATCCTTTCAAACAATAGATAAAGAGGCTAATGCAACTGCTCCTATCGATAATGATATGGATATTCCTGGGTATACATTTATGGGATGGTCTTTATCAAAAGATAGAGAAGCCCCATTTTACCAAAAGGAAGATATCGATATTGTAAATGTATCGGATGATACTATATATTATGCTTGTTATGAATTAAAAACAGATATCACATATACTGTAAATTATTATATAGATGGAACAACAACACCTATTTCGGATTCTAAAACAGTTAGTAATCAAACGATGGGTGACGTAGTAACGGAACAGGCTTTAGATATTTCTGGATATATAGTCGATGAGAAAACAAAATCATTAACATTAAACGCTACCGATAATGTTATTAACTTTTACTATAAAATAGGTGCTTCCATAACACCAGGAGCTCCAACAACAAAACCAACGATTACAGGAAATACAACAACTGTTATGACAGGGGATACGTTATCTTTATTAGGAATTTTATGTATGGGAATGATTTCTCTTTATGGTATATATAAGTTAAAGAAAAAAGACATGTAAAAATGTCTTTTTTGTATGTTTTATAGTAAAAATCAATTACATTATTGAAGTATTATTTTTAACGATATATACTAGAAATGAAGGGGTGATTATATGCGAATTGGTGATTTTTCTAAGCTAACTAAAGTATCTGTACGAATGTTACGATATTATGATAAAGAAGGACTTTTAAAGCCAGAAATGATAGATCCTATTACTGGACATCGAATCTATGCAGTAGATCAAGTTTCGTTACTACAAAAGATTATCATGTTACGAGATTTGAATTTTAGTATTACTGAGATAAGACAAATTGTGAATCATTGGGACAAAGAATATCTTCTACAACATATGCAAGGAAAACTAAAAGAAATATACGATATGATTGAAACAGAAAAGAAGCGAGCTATAAAAATCGAAGAAGCGATCAATCATATTCAGTTAGACGAAATAGAAACCCATTATAATGTGACTTTAAAAGAAGTTCCAGAATTAACAATAATCTCTTTACGAAGAAAAGTAGAGAGTCATTTTGAAGAAGAAAAACTATGGAACGAACTATATGCCTATGTATCTAAACACCACATTACAATTGATCAAACAAGATATAATAATTTAGCTATTTATCATGATGAACATTTAGAAGAGAGTTTAGATATCGAAGTCGCATATATTGTAAAAGATGTAAAAGAGGGGCATCAAGATATTCAATATCGAACATTAGAAGCTGTTACATACATGGCTTCGATGATGGTATATGGGCCCTATGAGAATCTTGAAAAAGCATATGCTTCCTTTGTTCAATGGTTACTAAATCATACCCAATATTCGATTGGTAGTACTTCAAGACAAATCACAATTGTGGACTACCGACACACGGATAACCCAAAGGAATATCTTACAGAAATACAGATTCCTTTATATGTAATTGAAGCTAAGTAATTCTACTTTTAAAGAAAATATATGCGCCTAATACCATCATTCCTATTCCTGGAAGAAGAAAAGAAGACTCAATATTGATAGTACTTAGTGGTCCAAATAATAACATGCCACAAGGTGTAGCTAAAGTACCAAATAAATCAATATAAGAAAACATTCTTCCCATATATTCCGGTGCTGAATTTTCCTGAATCATAGTTATTAAGGGGGTATAATATAAAGGACTACCAATTCCCATAATTACCATCGTAATAAAGAATAAAGGAATATGTTTAAGGATGATTATAAGACACATAGTGATTCCAAAAATACTAGCGGAATAAGCGATTAAACGATAGTGAGAAGTCACTATTTTTTTATAACCTAAAATCAAGCTAGCGACTAATGCTCCAATCGAGAAGGCAATTTCTATACCACTTAATATCCATACTTCATTTCCTAAATGAATGCTTGCGAGTAAAGGTGTCAACTGGGAAGCAGGTACAATTAAGAATTGAAATACAGTATATAGGATAATAATATTTCGTATAATCTTTGTTTGTTTTAAATATAGAAAACCATCTTTTAATAACCTCATACTACTAGCTGTTTGTTTAGTAAGGTTATTTTTTATAGGAATAATAGCTAGTAAGGTAACACCAATAACAGCACTGATAACATCAATTAAATATATGCCTCCTAATGGCAGTAAACTTAAAGCTAAACCTCCTAATCCTGGTGAAATCAATTGAATGATACTCCAAATCGATGTTGAATAGCTATTTGCACATAGTAATTGTTCCTCAGATATAAATAGAGGTAATATACTTTTAGAGGCTGGTAATTGAATACCTGTTCCTAAAGAGCGAAGTGTATTAAAGATATAAATCCAAACAATCGATTGATATCCTAGAAAATATAATAAAGCTAGACATAATGTCGCTCCAGCAATAAATACATCTGATAAAATAATAATTCTTTTCACTGGAAATCGATCGGCTATAACCCCACCAACTAACATAATAAGAGCTTGGGGAAGAAAGGTAGTTATGGTGATTCCCGCAACACTAATTTCCGAATTAGTTTGTAATGTAATATACCAGATAATAGATAAGGATACGATGCTAGAACCTAGCATCGTAATAATCTGACTTATCATATATATTCCTAATTTTGTTTTCCATTGCATTTTATCTTTCATCTTCATTCCTCCTTCTATAAGAAACGTCCAGTAATACTTGCAGGGTTTTGTTTTATATCTGTAGGAGTACCTACCGCAATTACTTCTCCACCATCGTTGCCACTTTCTGGACCGATATCAATAATCCAATCAGAGAAACAAATTATTTCTGTATTATGTTCAATTACTATTATAGAATGTTGATTATCAATTAACTTATTTAGTATTCGTTTAAGATTATTAATATCTTTAAAATGAAGACCAGTAGTAGGTTCATCTAAAACATACAACATATGTTTCTTAGTTTTTGTTCCTAATTCTTTAGCCAATTTTAATCGTTGTGATTCTCCACCACTTAATCCAATAGTACTTTGTCCAAGCCTTAAATATCCAAGACCAACATCATTTAAAAGAGTAAGCTTTTGATAGATATCTTCATGATCTTTAAAGAAATGCATAGCTTCTTTTACTTCCATTTCTAAAATAGCGTATATATTCTTTTCTAGATATTTAATATCCAGAATCTCTTTTTTATATCGTTGGCCATGACATTCTGGACATGTTACCCATTGATCAGCCATATATTGTAAAGTTATTTTTGTTTTACCTAATCCCAGACAGTTAGGACACTGTCCTTTTTTACTATTGAAGCTAAAATGGCTTTCATCAAATCCTCGCTTATGCGAATACTCAGTTGATGCGAATAGTGTTCGAATAGAATCAAATATATTAAGGTATGTAGCAGTCGTTGAACGAATTGATTTTCCAAGTGGAGATTGATCCATAACAATAAAGTCATCAATATATTCGTAACCAGTAATGTTTGTATAGGTTTTCTTAGTGGAGAATTTTTGATACATAGTTTCTTCTAAAGCAGGTAGGAGTGATTCAAAGATAAAGGAACTTTTACCACTACCACTAACTCCAGTAATAGAACAGATACAATGAAGTGGAATATCAACATTAATATCTTTCAAATTATTCGCATTTGCACCTCGTATTTGTAACCATTTAGAAGGTTTCTTAGTAGTAAATGATGTATCGTTAGTTGATGATAAGTATTTACTAGTAATGGAACGAGGATTATTTATAATCTCTGGCACTGTTCCACTATAGAGTATTTCTCCACCATTTGTTCCAGCACCTGGACCAACATCAATAATATAATCAGCTGCTAACATCGTATCTTTATCATGTTCAACTACAATAACTGTGTTTCCTTTGTTTCTAAGTTCTTTTATTGTTTGAATAATTAAGTGATGGTCTCTAGGATGTAAACCAATTGATGGTTCGTCAAGAATATAGGTAAGCCCAATTAATTCACTGCCAAGTTGACTAGATAAGCGAACTCGTTGTAATTCTCCTCCTGATAAAGTAGGGGCAGTTCTATTAGTTGAAACATAATGTAGACCGACTTTTAATAGATAGGAAACCCGACTTTCTAGTTCATTTAGAATATTTTTTACAACTTCCATGTCCTTCTTTGAAAGGTGATTAGGTAATTCTTGTAACCAGTTCCACAACTCCTTAATTGTTAATTTTGTTAGTTCTGGAAATCGATATCCATGGATCGAAGTATATCTAGCTTCGATGCCAAGTAATTCACCATGACATGTTTGACAAGGAATCTTTTTCATGTATTGATGAAATGTATTAGTATTCGAACTTGCTTCTCTAAATAAGCGTTGAATATGATGAATAGCCCCAGAGGCAGGTCTTTTTATGGTAGATACTCGTCCTTTTGATTCATACTTATATTCATATATTTTATCCTTAGTACCATAGAGGATTGCTTCAATAAAATCATTAGGCAATTGATTCCATGGTAAATCTAAATCAATACTCTGTTCTTTGGCTATCGCATATAACTCACCAACCATCCAATTACCTGTTGGCTTTTTCCCTCGTAATTTCCCCCAGTAATGTGTAGCACCATCTAAGATAGAAAGAGATACATCAGCGATAATCTGTTCTGGATCAATCTCATAGTTAAATCCGAGTCCATTACATGTAGGGCAAGCACCTACATGAGAATTGGAATTGAAAACAGAAGTATTAATTTTATTAAACAAAGTATTGCAATGAGGACAATCATTTTTTGATTTACTTTTTTTATGTAAAGGGACACTACAATAGGGACAATAACTAGTCCCAATAGATACAAATAACATTCGTAAATAATCCCAAATACCAGTTAATGTTCCAATGGTAGAACGAGGATTTTGACTGCCTTTTTTTTGTTCAATAACGATGGTTGGTGTTAATCCTTGTAATACATCAAACTCTGGTTTATTAATTTGTTCAGATAACTTAGCACTATTACTTAAGTTCTCAAAATAACGGCGTTTCCCTTCTTCATAAATAGTATCAAAGACGAAGGAAGATTTACCACTACCACTAACTCCAGTAACAACGACAAACTTATTTTTAGGAATTGTTACATCTACATTTTTGAGATTATTTTGTCTACCACCCTTTAAATAAATAACATCACTATTATGGATATAAGGATTGTTTTTTAGAATTGGTTCTTTTTTATTTACTGTGAATTTCGCTTCTAAATGATTCGGGTTAATCTGTTTGTTGGTAGTTAATATGCCTAATAACTGTAATTGAGAGTGTATAGAAGGTAAGTAATCTGTTGGAAGTTTTGAAATAATAGTTTCTAATCTTTCTATCTGGGAAGTATCATAAGATAATATCTCAGCGATTTCGTCTAATAACTCTTTTTCAGCTTTATTTAATTCACTATATTTTTTAGTACTTAACTCTGTCCATAGATCCCAAGGAAGTAATTCTAATCCTATTAGATTATTAAAATCATGAAGTAGATTTCCTTTTACCGCAATCCACCCTTTCCAATTTTTGTTGTATCCAAAATCATCTGGATGATGTTCTCCTTGACGGCATGCTATCCAAGCTTCAGCACCAGTATAATAACCATTTTCTTTTTTTACATCTTGGGTATGGAATTGAAGATTTAGATGTTGTTTTTGAATATCGTCAATTTGCGCATCTATCTTTATCCATCGTTTTTCTATTTCATCATAATATTCAACTAGCCAGTGATCTTCATAAAGGATATCGCTATTAAAGTAACTAGAAAATCCTGCTCGCATTCGCGCATTAAAACCTCGATATCTTAAAAAGGAAACAAGAAGTAATGAATAGTCTCTACACATTCCGACTAATCGTTGTTTTGGTGGACGAGGAATAGTTAGTGATTGTGTATTGATTTTAAGTATTCTATCTAACATTTGGGGAATGGTGCGTAGTAATTCCTCGGTTAATTGTTGTTTATTAAAATGGACATCATATAATTTTCCTTCATTTGCGTGAATAATTAATCCTTGTACAACTTTTAATAATTCTAAAGGGGTGTTAGGTAAATCTTGGGAGTACGCAATGAATTGTTCAGGATTGGTGATAATGCTTTGTTTTGTGGAATTGATTTTTGTCATATATATTTCTCCTCTCAAATCCATATTAGCCCCTGACACCATGTCAGATGCAAGTAGAAATTTTATAAAAATTGAAAAGATGAAATATATAAGACCGATACATTAATAGTATCGGTCTTTCATCATTCGTATTATATAATTGTTAAACGTTTTGTTTTGGTAGCACTTAAATATTGTTTATATAAATCTTGGTGTTCGGTTTTAAAAGTAGTAACATCAAAGCGGTTAGTATAAACCGTTTGGTAACGGACAGTATACATAGAAATATTTGTTTCTTCTTGTTTATTTCTTTCCATATGATTTTTAATATCATTTTCAATGGCTTGAATATCCGCTAATAAAGTAGCTTTCTTTTGTTTTAACTCTTTTAATTCCGTAATCTTTTTAATAAACTCTTTTTCTTCCATAGACATACTCCTTCAAGTTATGACGTTTAGTACACTATATTAAATAGAACAAAGAATATGATAGGACAATGCTTTTTCACATTATTCTATAGATTTAGTTTTAAGTTTATTGAAATTGCGCTATAATAAGTGTGCGAGGAGTGATACTATGACAATAGATAAACAATTAAAAAAATATGCGAAATTAATCGTAGAAGCAGGATTAAATGTTCAAAAAGGACAAGAACTGTTCATTGATGCAAGTGTTGATGCAGCAGTGTTAGTTAGACTAGTAACAAAGGCAGCCTATGAAGTCGGCGCTAAAGAAGTTATTGTTAGATATAATGATGGTATTGTATCAAGAATGAAGTATGAGTATGGAGATAAAGAATTATTTGAAAATGTCCCTACTTGGCTTTCAGATATGTATAACAGTTATGCGGATAACAAAGCCGCTTTTTTGACTATTCTTTCAGATGATCCAGAAGTGTATAAAGGCGTAGATGCATCAAAGATGGCAACTTGGTCAGCGAATCTAAATAAGGCTTTGAAACCATTTAGAGACTCTTTAGATATGGCAATTAATACTTGGTGTATTGTTGGCGCAAGTAGCGTAAAATGGGCGAATAAAGTATTCCCTGATATGTCAGACGATGAAGCTGTAGAAGCATTATGGAATGCAATCTTTAAAACCGTTAAAGTAGATCAAGAAGACCCAATTGAAGCATGGCAACAACATCGTCGTAGCTTTGAACGTAGAGTAAAACATATCAATTCTTTAGGGTTAGAAACATTAACATATACTAACGCTGCAGGAACAGATATTACGATTGGGTTAACAGATAAATATGAATTTGCGGGTGGTGGTTCGTATACGGTTGGAGATTTATACTTCTTCCCAAACATGCCAACAGAAGAAATTTTCTCAACCCCACATAAAGATAAAGCGGATGGTATCGTGTATAGTGCTTTACCATTAAATTATAACGGGAATATTATTGATGAATTCTTCTTAGAGTTTAAAGATGGTGTGGTTATTAATTTTGGTGCTAAACAAGGAGAACAAATTCTAAAAGAATTAATTGAAACAGATGAAGGAAGTCATCACTTAGGTGAAGTCGCATTAGTTCCTTATGATTCACCAATTTCTAATATGAATATTTTATTCTATAATACATTGTTTGATGAAAATGCAGTATGTCATTTCGCTATTGGTAAAGGATTCCCAGAATGTTACACTGGTGGTCTAGAGATGACAAAAGAACAATTATTAGAAAAAGGAATCAATGATTCCTTAACACATGTTGATTTCATGATTGGTACTGAAGATTTAAAAATAGTAGGAAAAACAAAAGATGGAAAAGAAGTAGAAATCTTTGTAGATGGAAACTTTGCATTCTAATGACATATAACGTATCTTTAATATACAGATACGTTTTTTTATGTCTAAATAATAAAATAATTGAAACTATTTCATAAAAGAAGGACATTAGTATACGAGGTGATGGTATGGGAGTGGGAGAACTATTAACAATAGAACATTTTGAAGAAATATATAATAGTACATACTATGATGTATTAAAATTCGTTATTTGTAAGTATTATAACATGAACGATATCAATAATATTGTTCAAGAAACCTATATAGAATTATATAAAATACTAAGTAAAAAAAGCTTAGAAAACACAAATATAAAAGAATATATCTTTCAAATAGCGAATTATAAAATAAAGAAACATTTAAAATTAATTGCTAGATTAAAATCATTATCTTTATCTAATAAAAATAAGTTTGATGATGAATTAATTAATATGATAGATGCAGAAATAGATATCGAGGGACTTATCATTAATCGAAGTCAATGTAATGAGATATGGGATTATTTACTAACAAAACAAGTAATGATCTCTAAAATATTCTTTCTATATTATGGTATGGATTTAACAATCAAAGAAATCGCTATTGAACTACAAGTAAATGAATCCTATGTAAAGAATTGTTTATATCGAACAATTAAAGAATTACGAAAAAAATTTAAAGGGGTGAAAGAAAATGAAATCTAAAGAGATATTAAAAGAAGTCGTATTAGATACCTATAATAAAGATGATAATTATACAAAGATTTTACAAGCAGTACCTAAAAAAAGAAATCATAAAAAAAGAGCTTTAATACTAATCCCTTTGACTGTTGCATTAGTATTAGCTATAACACTAATCAATCAAAAGCCTTCAAACACTGAAAAAGAAGACAATTACTTTTTAACTACTATCTATGCGGATGATGAAGCCTATAATTTAGAAGATGGTGTTACTATTCATTGGGATGAGGGGGTTATGGATGAAGATAATTTATTTTATGAATTCCCATATTATTTAGATACAGAAGAAACAATGTCAGATGGATTAGGAGGTATTTATAAACTTAATCGAGTATATTCAAGAGGAATGAAAATCAACTTACGAATCGAAGGAGAAAATGTTGAGAAAGTTATTTATACAATAAATGATACCAAAGGAAATGCCTTATTATATAGAGCAGTATCAGGTGAATTAAGTGATATTAGTTTTTTGAGTGATGATGAAGAGTTTTATACTAATAAAGATGCATCAGACTATCGTATCAAAGATCGACAAACCATATTAGATACAAATGGTGATACAGATAAAAAAGCAGAAGATTACACAGATGAAGAGTTTGACGAATACTTATATCAAATGAATAAGAAAAGAGTTAATAATCCAGAGAAGTACTATCATCAGGATTCTCAATTCTCAAAAAGTGATGATATAGAAAATTTTTGGTGGGATGTAACCAACAGAGGAACAGAAATTGAAATATTGGAAAGCCAACAAGGTGAAGACTATGCGTTATTTCTAACAAAGATACTAGAAAATATTAATGATTTTGAAACAAGTATGGATTTCCAAGAACCATTATCTAATCCAGATTATTATTATGGAAGTGTATTATCACCTGATGGACTAGCGAAAGCTATATCCGAAGAAACGTCTATCAATATTCAAATTGTTTATAAAAATGGAGTTGTCCATGAAAAAACATTGACTTTCAATTTGATAGAACAAAAAGCAATTCATAAAAATTATGTGGATGATAGAGAGTACGAAGTTAATGAAACAACATTACAAGGTGTATTGAAATAATGAAGAAGACACAAAATAGTGTCTTCTTTTCAATTAGATTAGATAATAGTAATGGAAATACTTACATATCTAAGGTAACTGACAGAAAATAATACTATTTTTAGTCCAAACTGTGTTAAAATAGAAAAGAAAAAAATATCAGGAGGAAAATCCCGTGTGATTTATTGACAAAACACGAAGTAATCGATATTATTAATCTTTGCAAGGAGACATAACAAATGAGTGATTTTATAAAAGAAGTTGAAAAAAGAAGAACGTTTGCGATCATATCTCATCCCGATGCTGGTAAGACAACATTAACGGAAAAGTTCTTATTATATGGAGGGGCAATTCAGTTAGCTGGTACTGTCAAAGGGAAAAAGAATACTCGACATGCGACAAGTGATTGGATGGAAATAGAAAAACAAAGAGGGATCTCTGTTACTTCTTCGGTGCTCCAATTTAATTATGATGGATTCTGTATTAATATCTTAGATACACCAGGCCATCAAGATTTCTCAGAAGATACGTATCGTACTCTAATGGCAGCCGATTGTGCAGTCATGGTAATTGATGCATCTAAAGGAGTAGAGGAACAAACACGTAAATTATTTAAAGTATGTACAATGCGTAATATTCCTATTTTCACATTCATTAATAAAATGGATCGTGACGCTAAAGACCCATATGGTTTAATGGAAGAAATTGAACAAGAATTAGGAATTGAAACATGTGCTATCAATTGGCCAATTGGTTCTGGTAAAGAATTTAAAGGCGTATATGAACGTGATGATAAGACCGTAATTCGATTCATCCCTGTGGATGGTGGAAAACGCGAAGTAGACACAGAAATTGTTGACGCTAAAGACGCATCATTAAAAGAAGTATTAGAAGAAGATTTATATAATAAGTTACAAGAAGATATTGAGTTATTAGATATCGCAGGTAATACATTTGATTTAGAAAGAGTTCGTGCTGGTAAATTATCACCAGTTTGTTTTGGTTCAGCGTTAACCAACTTTGGAATCGAACCATTCTTAAAACATTTCTTGGATATGACAACGGCCCCATTACCAAGATCAACAGGTGAAAAACTAATTAATCCATACAGTGAAGACTTCAGTGCTTTTGTCTTCAAAATTCAAGCAAATATGAATAAAGCCCATCGAGATCGTATGGCTTTCATGCGTATTTGTTCAGGTAAATTTACTAAGGGAATGGAAGTGTATCATTACCAAGGTGGGCGTAAGATAAAACTAAGTCAATCTAAACAATTAATGGCAGATGAACGCCAAGAAGTAGAAGAAGCCTATGCTGGAGATATTATTGGTGTTTTTGATCCAGGTATTTTCTCTATTGGAGATACGATTACTACTGGTAAACAACGTTTCGCCTTTGAAGGAATTCCAACATTTGCGCCAGAACACTTCTCTTTAATTCGTAATAAAGACACTATGAAAAGAAAACAGTTCGTTAAAGGTGTTGAACAAATTGCGAAAGAAGGAGCGATTCAAATCTTTACAGAACTTGGTGGCGGTATGGAAGAAATTATTGTTGGTGTTGTAGGAGTACTACAATTTGAAGTATTAGAACATCGCCTACAAAATGAATACAATGTAGAGATCATTCAATCACCATTACCATATCAATATGTTCGTTGGATAAAGAGTGATGTAGATTTAAAATCATTAAACTTATCTTCGGATACTAAAAAGGTACAAGACTTAAAGGAACAACATTTATTATTATTTACTAATGATTGGGGCGTTCGTTGGGCTACAGATAAAAACCCAGACCTAACATTATTAGAATTCAGTAAAAACTAAAAAGAAAGCCATTTATGATATATATCATAGATGGCTTTTCTATACTTCTAAACAAGATATCATTTTATCTATGAAATCTTGATAATTTTCGCATTGTGATAACAAAGCAACATTCTCGGGATTGTTTAAAATCATGGTGATAGGTTCGAATACTTGATTGAAAATATAACGTTCTGTGACATTAAAGCACATCATTAAGATAATTTGTGCTTGTTTATCACCCCAAGCAATAGGCTTTTTAGGAATCGCAATATAAATAGCTGTTTTTTTAGCGTACATTTTCATTGCATGTGGAATTGCGAAATTCCCATAGGCAGTAGATGACATTTTTTCTCTTTCCCATATTTGATCTTTAAAATCTTCATCAACATATCCTTTATAGTGTAAATTATGACACATATAATCAATAATATCAGACTGATTATTATAAGGAATATTTGTTTGGAATAAGTCTTCAGATAATAATTTCTCTAAATTATTACGAAATTCTTTTTTATGTTTATCTTGTTTAATAATCTTTATTTTTCTTTCAATTGCGTAAACATCAGGTTGTTGTAAAAACATATTTACTTGAATAAAGTTTTTTGGCGCAAAAGAATTAGGTGGTGTTGTCGATATAATTAAATCCGCATCATCTTCATCAATATCATCAATATTATTGATGATATTTTTAATTAATAATTGATGAGAAAAATACGCATTAAGAGAATCTACTAATGCAGTATTCATATTGTAATAATTGGGACAACAAAGTAAAGCTGTAATTTTATTTTGGAGCTCTTTTTGAGCTTCTAAAGTACTTCCAATATGAAACGCTATATAGGCAATTTCATCATCATTAATTGTAATACCTGTCTCTTCTTTTATAATTCCTGAGATACATACAGCAGCATCATAAATCAATGGACAACCAGATTTGATTTCTTGAACTAATGGATTTTTAGAGAAACGAGAATTCTTAGAACGAATTAATAAGTTCTTAATGTGTAAGGCAAAACGAACAAGAAATTCTGGCTCATTTAGATTAATGTAATAAAAGGTATTCATAGAATCGACTAACTTATGAACTAAGTTCATAATATCGTCATCGATATATTCATAGATATTATTTCGATTAATATCATGGTAATTCAAAGATGTCGCTCTAGAAACTAATAATATCGCAAGTTCACTAACTTCACTGTCACTATATTCGATATGGAAATAGCTTTCTAAACGATTACATATCTCTCTTGATAATTTGAATTCATGTTGAGCGATATTAGATACTGTTTCATCAAAAACGGTTGTATTGTTATTTTTAATGCGATCTACCGCAATGGTAATATGTAAAACTAAATTAGTTAAAGAATAATCATTAATAAAATAATAGTTTTCATTAAATACATCAATAATAACATCTTTAATATAAAAGATATCAATATCTTTAAAGCTATTTTGAATAGCGTCTAAGTTCACAAAATTAACATTACTCTCTTTATAAAGAATTGAACTAACAAGTTTACGCTTATTAATTTCTAAACCTTCAATAGACAGAACATCATTTTTATTTACTAAAAGTAAATCGTATCGATTTACCATTCTTCTAGCTTTAGTTATATCATTTTTTAAAGTCGACATACTAACAAATAGATTATCACTTAGTTGATATGCATCAATAGGTGATTGTATTAATTGGTTAATAATACATACGACTCTTTCTTTACTAGTTTGGGGAACATTAGAAAGATTCTCTTTAAGTAAAGAAGTCGCAATATTTTTATTAATATAGTATCCATCAGTGTTTGAAATAATGCATTGTGGATATAAAACATTAATATCATGGACATAAGTTTTGATACTACGCACAGAGACTTGCATATAAGAAGATAATGTCGCTGCACTAATAGATTGATCTTGTTCCAATAGAATATGAATTAACTTCTCATACTTTCGATTTAACATACAATCACCCCTTTATTGTAATTATATAGGAAAATACAATTGAAGTTCTACTAAGAAATTGCACGTTGTAAGGGAAACTAATTATTTGCACGAGTGATAGGAAAAAGTCTAGTGGAGATATGTACTAGTTTTAGTAGATAATATAGACAGGAAAGTTAAACTATAAAACTTAAGGAGCGAATGAAAATGAAAAAATTAAATGTTTTATTAGTATGTGGTTCAGGGGCAAGTTCTGGATTTATGGCAGCGAATATTAGAAAAGCTGCCAAAGAAAAAGGAATAGAAATAAGTATTACAGCCCGTGGAGAAAGCGAAATTGAAAATTATATTGATGAAATTGATGCTTTAATGGTTGGCCCACATTTAGCTTACATCTTAGATGAAGTAGAAGAATTTGTGACAGATGAATCTGTAAAAGTAATTTTAATGAAAGCGGATTATTATGCGACATTAGATGGCGCAAAGGCTTTAGATCATTTATTAGAAGTAATGCAGTAAAAAGTGAAAGGGGAGAAGTAAAATGAATACTTTAATTCATTGGTTAGAAAATAGCTTTACACCAAAAATGACGAAAATTAATAATAATGTTTGGATTGTAACAATGAAAGATTCTATCATGCAAGCATTACCACTGATTTTCCTAGGTTCTGTCTTCTGTATGTTAGCCATTCTAAATGAATATTTCCCAGAATTACCAAGTTTCTGGACACCTTTTGGATGGACAATGGGGATGATATCCCTTATTGTAGCGTTCTTAATTCCATTTAATTTAATGGAGAAAAAACGTTTACGTAAACAACGTTTCAATGCAGCGATGGCTGGTGTAATATTATTCTTAATTATTATATCACCACAAGTAATTGCGGATGGTGCACCAGGTTTTGGACATAGTGCCTTAGGTGCCGGTGGGATGTTTGTCGCAATTGTAGCTGGACTATTTGCAGGGGCCGTTATGAATGCCTTTGGAAAGTTCTCATTCTTTAGTGAAGAATCAGTTATTCCAGATTTCGTTCGTTCATGGTTTGATGCCATGTTACCAATCGGAATTGTTGTTATCGTTGGTTGGGTACTTGTCGATATTCTAGGTGTTGATATTTATAATTTGGTATTATCTTTATTCATGCCTTTACAAAATGTTATTGAAACACCATGGGGATTCTCATTAATGATGTTTATTGTATGTTTCTTATATTCTTTAGGTATCTCTACATGGGTATTAACACCAGTTTTAAACCCTGTATTACTAGCAGCTATTCAAGCTAATATTGATGGTACAGCGAATAATCTAGTAACTGATCCAACAATTTATTCGGCTTATTTATGGTTAGGTGGAATTGGTTGTACAATGCCTTTAGTGTTTATGTTAATGCGTTCAAAATCAAAGAAATTAAAAGCTTTAGGAACAGCTTCATTAGCACCAACCGTATTTAATATTAATGAACCAGTTGTATTTGGATGTATTGCATGGAATCCATTGTTGATGATTCCTATGTGGCTACAGGGACTAATCCTACCATTAGTTGTTTGGTTATTTACTAAAGTCATTGAATTTGCGCCAATTCCAAAAGTAATGTTCCAGATGTGGTATTGTCCATTCCCGTTTGCGACATGGCTTTCTACAGGAGGGGCAATAACCGCTATTGGATTAATGTTGATTGTCTTTGTTGTTGCTTCCGCAATTTGGTATCCATTCTTTAAAGCTTATGAAAAACAAGAATTAGATATAGAAACAGCGAAGTTAAATGAAGCGAAAAAATAAGTTTGAAAGGAGTGTTGATGATGTCAGAACAACAAGTCGAATGTGCAATGGCCATTATTCTAGCAGCAGGAAATGCTCGTGTGGAATGTAAGGCAGCTTTAAATGCAATATCAGCTTTTGATTTTGTTTTAGCAGACCAAAAAATAAAGGATGCACAAAAGGAAATCACAAAAGCGCATAAAATACAAACCGATGCTATTCAAGGTGAAACAAGAGGTGAGAAATCAGAATATTCATTACTGTTCGCTCATGCTCAAGATACACTGATGACCATATATAGTGAAATTAATATCGCTAAACAAATGATTAAGATATTTAAAAGCTATGAAGAGCGTATCGAAGCATTAGAAAAATAAGATAAGAGGATTTCTAATGAGATCCTCTTTATTTATAAAGGAGGTAAAAAAATGTTAAATAAAGAATTTCCAAAAGATTTCTTATGGGGTGGTGCTCTTGCTGCCAACCAATGTGAAGGTGCATGGAATATTGATGGAAAAGGGCCAAGCATTATGGATGTTGAAATACTACCAGATGCGTATAGTCGTCAAGGGGTTCTAGGGTATTGTCATACTAAAGAAGAAGTAGAAAATGCATTACATGATACAAAAGGATATTATCCGAGAAGGTATGGAATTGATTTTTATCATACGTATAAAGAAGATTTAGCACTCTTTAAAGAAATGGGATTTACTTGTTTACGTACTTCTTTCAATTGGGCGCGAATCTTCCCAAAAGGAGATGAAACAAGCCCGAATGAAGAAGGATTACATTTCTATGATAATCTCATTGATGAAATGGTAACGCTTGGAATTCAACCAGTAATGACAATGTCACACTATGAAATGCCATTACATTTAGCTAGTGCTTATGGTGGTTGGACAAATCGAAAATGTGTTGATTTTTACATGAATGTATTCAAAGTTCTATTTGATCGATATCATAAGAAAGTAAAATATTGGATTTTAATTAATCAGATTAATATGTTAGGTTGGGGAGATTATGCATCTTTAGGAATGTTGAAGGGTGAACATGTTGATTGGGTTAGTGCTCGATACCAAGGAGTACATCACCAATTCTTAGCGAGTGCATTAGCTTGTAAGTATGCCCATGAAAAAGACAATACATGTCAAATGGGAATGATGAATGGAGAGCTATTAGGGTATCCAAACACAACGGATCCTAAAGATGCCTTTTCTTCTTTACAGGCAAATCAAATGAATAATTATTTCTTTAGTGATGTATTAGCTAGAGGGAAATATCCAGGGTATGCTTTACGTTATTTTGAAGAAAATAATATTAAGGTAAATATAATAGAAGATGAATTAAAACTGTTAGAGGATAATACAGTAGATTTTATTTCTTTTAGTTACTATTCATCAGGATTATATTCTAAAGAAACAAAATTAGATTTAAATCCTAACCTACTATTACCATCTTCTAAATGGGGTTGGCAAACCGATGCATTAGGTTTTCGATACGCTTTAAATATGTATTGGGATCGCTATCAAATGCCAATCTTTATTGCTGAGAATGGCTTAGGGGCGATAGATGAAGTAGTAAATGAAGAAATACATGATGAATATCGTATAAAGTATTTAAGAG
>JBKEBJ010000250.1:0-1659 GCA_047973105.1 Coprobacillaceae bacterium
ATATTATTCCTCTTATATACTGATTTTTACTTTGTTTCATCTTATAACCCCTCTATCCATTACATATTATAGCCCTCTTTATTTATAATGTAAATTTATATATGTAAGAAATTAATTACGATATATAATCAAAAGAAAGAACATAACCGTTCTTTCTTTTAATCATTCATAATACTTTCGTCTAAAATAACTTAATAATTATAAAATGTAATTACAATATTTTAAGGGTGTTGTATATAAGTAACATTGGCGGTAACTCTATAATTTAATTAATTGTTCTTACGTTTTATGTTGTTTACAATATCATTATAGATACATGGCAGCTTTTTGATCAATAATTATTGTTAAATTTGGATGACTCCTTAGTAAAGTAGATGGAAATTTCACAGAAACATCATCTGTTAGCATTCTCTTCACAGCCTTTGCTTTCTTTTCTCCATTTACGATTAGTACTAAATGCTTTACTTTCATTACTGTTGCTGGTCCCATGGTAACAAAGTGAGTTGGCATATCATTAGGATCTGGAAACACTACTTTATATGTATCATACCATGGAGAAGAATCATCGTTATTATTTAAATAGAAATCTGCATCAGGTATAGTTGTATTTGGCATATTCCCACAAAAATGTCCATCATTTCCTAATCCAATCAACATCAAATCTAAACCATTATGCTCATCTAAATCCATTCTTATTTCATTCATTGTATTATTGTCTAAAATATGAACATTATCTTTTTGTACTTTAAGTGGCTCATATATATCCTTAGTAATCGCATCTAATGTGAATTTAGTACCACTTTTAGGCAATTCTATTTCATCAAAATTATAGTAGTGAACATTAGTGAAATTATCTTCTATACCATATATTCTTTCTTTAAGAATCTCATATGTACGTTTTGGTGAGTTTCCACCAGTTAAAGAGATATTAACTCTTTTATCTTTACACATTGTACTTAGTATAATACTAGAGGCAATATTACTTAATCCCTCATAATCTTTTGTTACAATTATCTTCATTATTATTCTCCTAATTCTGATGCTGCTTCTTTATCCAAAATAACTGTTAAATTAGGATGTAATCGTAACACAGACGAAGGAACATTCTCCGTAATATCTCCTTCTAATGCTTTTTTAACAATAGAAGCTTTTGCTTTTCCATTAGCGAAAAGTATTACTTGTTTAGCACCTAGAACTGTCTTCGGACCAAAAGTCACTGCTTTTCCACCTGGCTTTTCTCCTATAAGTTTCTCAAGGGCACTAAACATTTCTGTTCCCTCTTTAACATCTACACTATAAGTTTCATATCCAAACTTAGTTGTTCCAGGTATATTTCCACAAAAATGTCCATCGGCTCCAATGCCACAAAGAATCAAATCTAATCCTCCCGCTTCTAATAATAGTTCATCATAATGCATATAATTCTCAGTATTTAATTCATGGATATTTTCATCTTTTAATTCTGCATTATCATAAAATTGGTTTTTTAGTGTATTCATCGTTAATCCATATCGCTTATCTTTTATTGATATTTCATCAAAATTATAATAATGTACATCATTTAAATACTCTTTTCCTCTAACAAAGGGTGCCATTATCTCATACATTCTTTTTGGTGTTGCTCCACCAGTTAAAGATAAATTTACTCTTTTTTCTGTA
>JBKEBJ010000254.1:0-7979 GCA_047973105.1 Coprobacillaceae bacterium
CACGATCAATTACATTTCCAATCATCCCTGCAAATGTTAGAACTAGACCATACCTAGTCAAGACTTCTTTCTTATCTGTTTTCAAGAAATAATAAATCATTCCCACTGCGGCAATTACTGCAACCAGTAAAAATAATGATGTTTTTCCTTGTAACATCCCCCAAGCAGCTCCTTTATTATGAGCATATGTGAAATATAGAAGTCCATCAATAATTGTTTGTGAACTTTATAATTGCATGGAACCAGAAATAATAATTTTAGTAATCTGATCCCCAACAATAATAATAAACAATGTTATACCATATAAAAGTATATTTTCTTTCGTTAAACCATATTTTTTCATTCTTCATACCACCTATTAACGTATATTATACATGATTATTAGTGGTATTCCAATAACCAAATAATAAATCATAAAATATAAATATAGACAGCTAAAAAATGAAATACTGACCCTAGCATAACAAAGATATGAAACAAATCATGAAAGTCAAATTGTGTAAACCAATTTGGTTTTTTCAATATATAAATGATTGCTCCAATAGAATACATAATTCCGCCTAAAGCTACAAATACAAAACAACCTAATGGAACATTAGAAAAAGCTGGAAAATCAAATACCAAAGCCCATCCCATTAATAAATAGAATACTGTAGAAACCATTCTTGGTGCTTGTAGCCAAAATAACTTTACGATAATTCCTACTAAAGCAATTGCCCAGATTATTGTTAAAAAATAATATGCATGTGGTTTTTCAACAAAGGCAACTACGATTGGTGTATAGGTTCCTGCAATTAAAATATAAATCATGCTGTGATCTAATGTTCGAAGTGCTCTCTTTACTGGATGTTCTTCCTCTTTATTGCAGTAATGATATACCCAACTTGCTGTATACAATGCAATAGAAGATAAACCAAAAACAATAATAGAAATAATGATTGCATGATTATGACTACGATTCATTCCTAATATAACCATTCCTATCATCGCTATAAATGAAGCAATTGCTCCAACGAAATGCGTTGCACTACTCACTGGATCTTGTGCTTTTTTAAATTTATTAATCATCAAATACCTCCTTATATAGTATTGAATACTATATTATAAAGTTATTATACTACCATTTATGTCATTGTCAAACTATATGTTGTAATATTATGCAAAACAATTTATACTATATGTGAGGTGAGATTATGAATGATATTATAGATACTATTCTATTTCAAAAAGATTTAAAGAGTGATGATATTCCTACTTTGGATTTATATATGGATCAAATCATGACACTATTTGATGAAAATCTTAAGCAAGACAAACGTTATGAAGAAGATAAACTACTAACTAAGACAATGATAAATAATTATAGTAAAGCCGGGTTAATTCAAACAGTAAAAGGTAAAAAATATACAAAAGAACAAATCTTACAAATGTTAGTAGTTTATAATTTGAAAAACACTATTTCTATGCAAGAGATAAAAAAAGTTCTTTCTCCTATTTATGAACAAGAGTTATCCATTCAAGATATTTATGAAAAATTCATCACTATTAAACAAACACAAAACGAATCAACACAGAAAATGATTCATAACATGATAGCATCATCAAACTTATCAATAGATAATGATGTTGATCGATTATTAATAATTATGCAGTTATCTAGTATTTCACATCAGTTAACTAGAATCACAGAAAAACTATTAGATACCTATTATGTGGAGTAAATAAGAGATATTTTCATAATTTGAATATATATCTTATTTTATATACGAATCTTGTATACTATATGTAAGAAAGAAGGGAAAACATATGGAAAAAGGGACAATTGAAATTCGCTTTATTGATACAAATAAAACAATTACTATGAATCATGTATTTAGTTACATAAAAAAGAAAGATGTTGACAATCGAGATATGATGTTGATTAGTATTAAAGATTTAAATCATTTTGATTGTATGAATGAGTATAATGGTCTTATTGAAGTTAAAGGCAAAACATTATCCAATAAGAAATATCCAGATGGGTGTTATTACACATGTTCCTCTTGCAGTATTACAAGTGCTCAAAAAAGATTAGGATATAATGAATACTTATTTATCTGTAACACAGATGTTATAGAAGAGTAAAACAAAGACGATAGTCAATACTGATTATCGTCTTTTATATTGCTTCTATCATTTGTTTTAAGTGTTCTACATTAGATGTTGTTAATAATGCAACAGAATTAGTAAAGGAATTAATAATATAATTCATTACCCAAGCATTTGGGTTACTTGATTGTTTACGTAAATCTTCTAATTTTCTTTTATTACTGTTTGTCTGATATTCTTCTTTCTCTATATCATCTCTATTATATTGTCCTTTTAATAATGGAGAATAGGCAACTAATGTTAAATCATTATAATATTTTAAATAACTTATCATATCTCTATTTACAGCAACTTGTGGAAACAAATCAGCATCCATAGTTGGTGCTAAATAACTGTATCTTTGTTGTACTGCACAAAAAAATCGATAATTATTATCTTCACAAATTTTTCTAGCACTTTCTATTCTCCATGTATAAAAATTACTACAAGCTATTTCTCTAATAATCCCCTTTTGTATTAACTCATTTAATGTTGACATAACTTCTAATTGGGGTGTAGAAAAGTCATCTACATGAAGATATAAAAGATCAATATAATCACTTTGTAAGTTTTCTAATGATTTTTGAACTGCACTAATAATCACTTCTTTACTTAATCCTTGCATATTATCAAATCCAAAAGTAGCATCTTTTGGTAAGGCTCCTAACTTTGTAGCCACTATAATATTTTTACGAACTCTACGTTTTTGTAACCATTTTCCAATAACACGTTCACTTTCTCCACCATCACCACCATTCCATACTGCATAATTATTTGATGTATCAATGAAATTACCACCCATACTATAATATGTATCTAATAAAGCAAAAGCATCATCTTCCTTAGTTTTAGTCCCAAAATTAATACCTCCTAATCCTAAAACAGATACTTCTAAAGAAGATTTTCCTAATTGTATTTTTTTCATTTTATACCTCTCTTTCTAGTTTAATTATAGTATTCTTAATTGTTTTGAGAAGTAGGCACTTTTTTGTGGTATACTTACTTAAAAGTATAAAATAAAGTAGGTGTATATATGGAGTATAATGAATGGGAAAAAGGTTGTCCCTTATTATTAACGCAAAGAATTATATTAGGAAAATGGAAATTATCTATTATTTGGTTTTTGGATGCACATAAGAAAATGCGTTATACAGAGCTTAAAAATGCTTTTGAAGATTCTGCATTAACTCAAAAAATGTTAACACAACATTTAAAAGAATTAGAACAAGATAATCTAGTACAAAGAAAAGCTTATAATGTAGTTCCTCCAAAAGTGGAATATAGTCTGACAAAAATAGGTGAAAGTTTTATCCCTGTTATTCGGGCAATGGAGTCTTGGGGTGAACATTATATCGTGGTTTGTGACAAAGATATCGATTAATTTTTATTGAAATTAGAAATTGTCGAATAAATTATATATTTTTTCTAAAAATAACAAGGTTTATAATTGACTATAACCCTTGTTTTTTCTATAATGATATCAATATTTATAGGGAGGTATTTTATGAAAATACATACGTTATTAAAAAGAAGACCGACATTGTCTTTTGAGATTTTTCCACCAAAGAAACAAAACAATGATATTTCATCAATATATGACACTATTGATGCCTTATCTAAGTTAAAACCAGATTTTATTAGTGTTACTTATGGCGCTGGTGGATCAACTACTAAAAACACAGTTGCGATTGCTTCAAAGATCAAGAATGATTATGGGATTGAGGCCGTTGCCCATCTAAGTTGTATTGATTCAACCAAAGAACAAATCTATTCTTTATTAACTGAATTAAAAGATAATAACATTGAAAATATACTATCATTACGTGGTGATTATCCATTGGATTACGATAAGAATGCAGCTCCTGCTGATTTTAAATATGCTAGTGAACTCAATCAATTTATTGAAAAAGAATTCCCTAATACATTTTGTTTAAGTGGTGCATGTTCTCCTGAAGTTCATCAAGAAGCCGAATCACTAGAACAAGATTTAGTTGCGCTAAAAGAAAAAGTAGATGCCGGTGCTAAATACTTAATAACACAAATTTTCTATGACAATAATTATTACTATCGTTTGGTTAGAGAAGCTAGAAAACACGGAATTACTGTTCCTATTATCGCTGGTATTATGCCTGCAACTAATGCGAAACAATTATTACGAATTTCAAAATTAAGTGATTGTTCTATTCCCTATAAATTATCAGCGATGATTGAACGCTTTTCCCATAACCCAAAAGCTATGCAAGAAGTGGGATTAAATTATGCAACATATCAAATCATGGATTTGATTGCACATAGTGCTGATGGTATTCATTTGTATACTATGAACAAACCAGAAATAGCGATGGAAATAATGAAACGTATGGAACATATTAAAGAGGAATTCCATGATTAAGGAAACTGCTCTTCGTTATCTCGGATATAAAAATAGTGAAATACCTCAAAATATAAACATCTTAATTGATGAGTGTATAGAAGAAGTTGATACATTAGCCAATTTCAAACATGTTCATCAAACTTATGTATTAACACATCAACCATTATCTATTTCTGCATTAGACTTAAATTTAGATTATCCGGATTTAATTAAATTGCTTTCATCTTGTGATAGTTGTGTTGTTGAAGCTTGTACATTAGGAATTGAAATTGATCGAAAGCTTCAATATTATAGTAAAATTAATACTACCAAAATGACTATTTTTGATGCTGTAGCTAGCAGCTATTTGGAGTATATGTGTGATCAATGGGATAAAAAACTACCAACACCGCATACTTTTCGTTTCTGTCCAGGGTATGGAAATGTTCCATTGACATTAAACAATAAGATCGCAACAATATTAAATACACACAAACATATTGGATTAACTGTGCAAGAATCTGGCCTACTGTTACCACAAAAATCAATGATTGGTATTATTGGATTTGGTGATAATGCTAGTAAAAAAGATTGTACGTCTTGTCTTAAGATTAAAGATTGTACATTCCTTAGGAGGGGAACAACATGTTACAAGAACAAATAAAAAACAAAACTCTAGTCTTTGATGGAGCCATGGGAACGCAATTACAAGATTCTGGATTAACTATTGGAGAATATCCAGAGGCACTAAATATTACTCACCCCGAGGTTATTCAAGATATTCATCTAGCATATTTAAAAGCAGGAGCTGACTTTATTACGACCAATACATTTGGTTGTAATCCTTTAAAAATGAAAGATTGTCCATATTCGTATCAAGAAATGATTAGTGCTGCTATTGATAATGCTTATATTGCTAGAAAAAAAGCAAATCGCGAAAATGATAGTTATATTGTTTTAGACATCGGTCCTATTGGTCAATTATTAGAACCAATGGGAACACTCACTTTTGATGAAGCCTATGAAACGATTAAAGCACAGGTTATTCTAGCTAAAGATAAAGTAGATGTTATTCTATTAGAAACAATGACAGATATTTACGAAGTTAAAGCAGGTGTACTAGCAGTAAAAGAGAATTCTACTCTTCCCGTCTTTGTGACTATGACTTATGAAAATAATCAACGTACTTTATCTGGTTGTGATGCTTTAACAATGGTTAATGTACTAGAAGGTTTAAATGTTGATGTCATTGGTGTTAACTGCTCATTAGGTCCTATTGAATTAACTCCTATTATTAATGAAATCTTACAATCTAGTACAGTACCAGTTATGCTACAACCAAATGCTGGATTACCACAATTAGTAGAAGGAAAAACTTGTTTTACAATGGACGCTGATACCTTTGTAAAAGAAAGTATTAAACATGTTGAAAATGGTGTTCGAATTATTGGTGGATGTTGTGGAACAACACCAGCCTATATAAAAATGCTTGTAAAGCAATTACCCATCACACCTAAAACACTATCCCCTACAAAAATGACTCGTGTAAGTAGTGGGAATCAAACCGTAACTTTTAATCATAATGTTATTGTTTGTGGAGAACGTTTAAACCCCACTGGCAAAAAGAAACTTAAAGCTGCATTGTTAGAAGAACGTTATGATGAAATTGTTAAAGAAGCAATCGTACAAGAACAAGCAGGTGCTCATGTACTTGATGTCAATGTTGGATTACCTGGTATTGATGAGTGTAACGTTATGAAACATGTTATTAAACTATTACAAGAAGTAATTAATCTTCCTTTACAAATTGATAGCAGTGATATTCCAACATTAGAACAAGCATGTCGTTATTATAATGGGAAACCATTGATTAATTCTGTTAATGGAAAGCAAGAAAGTATGGATAATATTTTCCCTATTGTTAAAAAATATGGTGGTGTAATTATTGGTTTAACATTAGATGAGAATGGTATTCCAGATACAGCAAAAAAACGTGTCGCTATCGCAAATAAAATAATATCAGAAGCAAAAAAATATGGTATTGATAAACAAGATATTATTATAGATTGTTTAGTATTAACAGCTTCTGCACAACAAAAAGAAGTCATAGAAACTTTAAAAGCAGTGTCTATGATGAAAGAACTAGGAATTCATACTGTATTAGGAGTTAGTAATATCTCTTTTGGTTTACCAAATCGTCCACTATTAAATAAAACTTTCTTATCTATGGCTTTATTTGCAGGATTGAACTTACCTATTATTAATCCTTTAGATCAAGAACTAATGGCTACTATCGATGCTTTCAATGTCTTATCAAATCAAGATATGAATGCTAGTAAATATATTTCTAAACAAGCAATAACAACTACTATAGCTACTAAAGAAACAAAAGAATTTTCTCTTTACGATGCTATTATTCACGGTTTAAAAGAAGAAGCCCCAAAAGCTACAAAACAATTATTAGAAACAAAAGACGGCTTAGAAGTTGTTAATAATATAATAATCCCTGCATTAGATGATATTGGTAAACAATATGAAAATAACACTATCTTCTTACCTCAATTAATTCAATCAGCTGAAGTAGCGAAAAGTGCTTTTACTATTATAAAAGAATCCTTTAGTAGTACTGAAGCTTCTAAAGGTCCAATCATTATGGCAACAGTTCATGGTGACATCCATGATATTGGTAAAAATATTGTTAAAGTTGTTTTAGAAAGTTATGGTTATAAAGTAATTGATTTAGGAAAAGATGTTCCTCCAAAAACAATTGTTGATGCTTATCATAAATATCAGCCAAAGGCAATTGGCCTTAGTGCCCTAATGACAACGACTGTTGTTTCGATGAAAAAAACAATTTCCTTATTAAAAGAAAACAAAGATGTTTGTCCAATCTTTGTAGGTGGTGCTGTTTTAACAAAGGAATATGCAAAACAAATCCATGCTGACTATTATTCAAAAGATGCTATGGAGACAGTAGAAATAATGAATCGAATCATACAATAAAAGGATGTCTTGCAACATCCTTTTTATAATGCTTCTAAAAATCCAACTAAACGATTATAACATTTATCAAATGAAGATAAGGATAACCTCTCATCTGGTGTATGAATATCATACATATCTGGACCAATAGTAATAATATCTAATTCTGGAATTAACCCTTTAAATATTCCTGTTTCTAGTCCCCCATGGCTAGCTTCACTTTGAATATCAAAATTCTCTGCTTGTTTTACATATGATATGTATTGTTTTCTTAATGGTGAATTATCATCATATTGCCAACCAGGATAATCATTCTTTACCACTGTTTGACAATCAAATATTGAGGCGATTGCATCTAATTGTTTTGATAGTTCTTCTTTTGCAGAAGCCATTGGTGAGCGAATAGAATAATAGATTTTTAATTCCTTATCTTCTATACGTGTAACTCCCATATTCAAGGATACAGTTGTTAAACCTGGAATGGCTAAAGATTTATTCATAAATCCATTAGGCATGA
>JBKEBJ010000273.1:0-15377 GCA_047973105.1 Coprobacillaceae bacterium
AGGATATCTTATTAGGGTATGTAAACAAGAGTATTGATATTAACACTTTAGAGAAGTTTTTAGGAGATATAAATGCTGTGAAAAGTGGTGAAGCAGAAGAGTTCGATTATCAGTATTATCGATATCATTTATATGTCCAAGATAAACAGCTTATGGTAGCTGTTTGCGTTGATAAAAATACCAATTATGCGAATATTGATTATACATTTGGAGATAAAACAGAATTACCTGAAATGTATGAAATCATTATTAGTTTTGATAAATAACTATAGGAGGTCAAAATGAACCGAAGTCATTTAAAAAACAAACGCATGAGTAAGAGCATAAAAAAAGTTCTTTGTTTACAAATACTTGTATTACTTTTGTTTTTGAATATTACTTCTACATATGCATATGTAGAAGCAGATACAAAAATAGAAGAAGTGAATGTCAAAGAAGAGAACAGTAAAATGAGTAATATAAATAGGCCATATGATATTCGTTTTTCTAAAGGGAGAATAATGTATCATGGGAAGTTAGTGGATGAGAACAATAATCCTATTTCTGATTATACATTTCCGTATGTGGTAACGTATGTAAATGGGAATGTATTGAATTTACATCATAAGAAAACGGAAACTGTTTTTGTTACAACCAAAGAAGATGGAAGTTTTACAATTGATACTGGAGAAATGACAAATACTATTTTTCAATCCGATGATAATACGATTTTAAGTGGAGCTAATTCTTTAATTATTGGATTAGAAGGCGTTAAATCCTTAGAGATTCAAAATACACAATATAGTATTTCTGGAAATGATAATGGATATTCTGTGAGCGATGGAGCAATAGCCACACAAGATACGGCTCTAGAAATTAATTCACAGATGCCAGATCTACCTAAAATAGTAAACATAATACCAGGGTATCAAACATTTGTCGCAAGTTATGTTTGCCCTACAAATGAAAGTACTAGTGAAACACAATTGAAAGTGAACAGTAAGGAAAATCCAATCATATGGAAATTGAATAACACAAATGTAGTAACAGAGTCTTTCGTTGATGAAAATCAACAAAGTATAAAAGATTCTATTGCATATGGAATACGTACTGATGGAACACATAACGGAATACCACAACTTCAAATAACATATAAAGATGATATTTATGTGTATAAAGGATATACAATTATCCAAAGATAAGCAATATGTGGAAGGAGAGTTTCCACAATTATTAAATATTAATGAGAATCATCAAGTTACATATGTATACGAAAAAAGTGATTGTAAAATAACTATTCGCCATTTAGATTCTAATCATAATGAAATGAAAGAACCTACAGTAGTGCCAATAACATCTACGATGAATAGCTATGAAATACAATCCTTACAAACAGATAACAATTTAGTACCTAGCTATATTACTGAAAGAAATAATGAACAAGAAACTGTTATACAAATAGCGACAATAGATAACCTTATTAACACGTATGAAGTAAATTTGGAACGGAAAGAAGATGTCGAGATTATTTATTATTATGGTGAGGATAACAATCATAATGGTGTCCCTGACTATGATATAAAAGTGCAGTATCATAGAGATAGAATGGGAACGGCAGTAGATGAGTCACTTTTACCTGAACAACATATCATTGTTGATCAAGGGGGAACGTTTTTCCCAGAAATAAAAAACATTGATGGATATACGTATAAGGAATATGAGTTAAACAATAAGTATACACAAGTTCAACCATCAAGTATTGATAATATCCATACAAATCAAGAATTAAACTATATATATGAGTCAAATATTCCAAGTATTACATTACATTTTTTAGATAGAAACGGAGATATCATTCAAGATGCTCAGGTAATAAATATTACAGATGAAGATATTGAGCCATTAGAACACAAAAATATCGCTATTCCAGGATATACGTTTTCAAGATGGAAGAAAAATAATAGTGATTGGAGTTATAATCAATTACCAAATATTAATGATATATATCAAAGTTCTGCAATAACATTAGAGTATATTGCAGATTATCAACCAATCACTCTAGTTTATGTAGATAAGAATGGAAAATCTATTCGTTCAGATGAAATAGTAATGGCTGAAACAAATAGTAGTTTTACACCAGATAGCACCTATATTTCTAATTATATTTTAATGGATTGGAAAGTTAATAATGAAGCACAATGGAGAGACAATACGAGCCCAGAGCTTTCATTAACTCCTGTAGGTAATACAACAATTGTATTACGCTACAATAATGACAAAATAAAAGTCAATAAACATTATGAAGATATAAACCAAACAAGTGTAAAAGAAAGTGATAGTAAAGATATTACATTAAGTAATGTGGAGATTGTTACGTTTAATGATTTACATAAAGGTGTTTCTGGTTATGAATATACAGGATATAGACTTAATCATGGTGAAATAATTTATGGTAAAGAGCCAAGTGTAAAACTTACAAGTCAAGCTGAAAATTTTGATATCACCTATGTTTATACAAGAAAAGAATATAGTATTATGATTCAACATGTATATAAAGATGGAAGTGTTCTAACTACTAACGAGACTGTAAGAAAACAGTCAAATGATAGTATCAATATAGAACCACTTTTGTTTACTGAAAAAACGTATATCTCTTGGAGTAAAGATGGAATAAATCAAGGGAATGAAAAGCCTAGTATTGAAGGTATAAATAAGGATTATCAGATTACTTTGATTTATGGTCAAGATAAAACACAGGATGGGATAGAAGATTTCACTATTTTAGAAACATATCAAAATATGATAACAAACGATATTTATGAACAACAAACAAAATATATTAATAAAGGTGATAGTTATTATGGTGAGATAAAAACAATATATACCAATGAATATATTTGATATCGCTTAAACAATGAACAACTAATACAAGAAAAACCAAGAATTATTAATATTCAAAAAGATATGAATATTAATCTAATGTATAAAGATGGAGTACGGTATTTATTTGTTAAAAAACCATTAGAGAAGGAAGTAGGCAGTAATGAAGAAATCGCATACCAGTTCTCTGGTTTTGGAAATACATACGCTGATAATCTAACAAATTATGAGATTATTGATCGACCAGATAAAGGATTAGATTTTGTTTCTGCAAAACTTCCAATATTCACAAATGGGGAACAAATAAAATATGATATTTTGTATCATACAAATAAAAAAGATGAACAAGTTTTATACACTAATATTGAAGCAAGTAATACTTTCGAATTTGAAGCACCAAAGCTAGATGATGGCGAATATATTACAGCGATAATTATTGATTTTGGAACGGTTCCGTATGGCTTTGGAAATGATAATATCATAGATATGACTTTTCAAGTTTGGGAAATTCCACCAGAAGAAGTATTAGTTAATACTGGGATTCTATCGTATACATTAAATGATGAAACCTATGAAATAGTAACGAATAAGGATGAAGGTGGTGTTTCTGTAGATGGATGGGATTCTTTACTTAATAATGGAAATTCAATATTTGAAATAATAGAGAATTACTATATATTTTTATTTGCATTAATTGTTTGTTTTGTAGTTATCATAATTATTTATAGAAAATCAAAGAAAAAGAATAAAGAATAAACAATCATTTTATAGAACTTTAAAGAATGATTGACATATATAATTGTTTTAGTCTTAAGAGAGGAGAGACCAAATACATGCGAAAAATGAAAAAATCTGCAATGAAGATTTTCCAGATACTGTTAGTATTAGTTGCTCTACTTGGAACAACAGATCTATCAGTTTTTGCAGAGGATGGAGATAGCGG
The DNA here is from genome assembly GCA_047973105.1 of Coprobacillaceae bacterium. GTDB lineage: Bacteria > Bacillota_I > Bacilli_A > Erysipelotrichales > Coprobacillaceae > CAKVJS01. The sequence goes on from JBKEBJ010000273.1 coordinate 3,803, forward strand.
CACTGTTTCACCTACTACAGGGATGAGTGATGCACCAGATAGAGATTTAGCTTCTATTATAAAGTTCACACAATCAGAAACACTATATTATGGTGGAATGGCTTTAGATGCTGCTGGTAAAGTTTGGACTTGGGGATATAACGGCTATGGAATGTTAGGAATGAATAATTCCTCTACTACTGCTTATGCAGGTGGTCTACAAAGACTTCCATATTTTGTTGATAAAGGTATTAACATTGTAAAAATAGCTGGTGGATATCATACTGCTTACGCTATAGATGATAAAGGTGAAGTGTATGCTTGGGGTAAAAACTTGGAAGGACAAGTTGGAATTGGAACAAGTGGTACAGCGAATCAAAATGTTATTGAACCAAAGAAAGTTATAGGTTTAGATGGTATTAAGATTGTTGATATTAAATGTTCAACAGAAACTTCTACAGCAGTCTATGCAATGGACGATCAAGGAAATGTTTATGCATGGGGTTATGCTGATGGGTACCGTATTCCTGGAAAATCTGGATATGTAAGTACGCCTTCTAAAATATCAATATTTGACGGTTATGATGTTGTCGATATTGCATATGGAAATCAACATGGTTTAGCTTTAACTTCTGAAGGAAAAGTTTATGCATGGGGATACAATAGTAATGGTCAACTTGGACAAGGAAATACTAGTGGTTTTAGTAATGTATTGGTTGAAGTACCATTTAATAAAGAAATAGTTACAATTTCAGCTGATTCAGCTAGTAGTATGGCTATTGATATAGATGGTGTTGCATATCGTTGGGGTCAAACGTATCAAGCTTCTGGAGCTAATACATCTTGGACTAACAACGATGGAACAACATTTAATTATAGAACAGGTGGTTCCATTGTGAATCTTTCATCACCAACTGCAATTGTATATGATTTAGCTGGAACGGGTTATACAGGTATGCCAAAAGCTAGTAAAGTTGCTGCTGGTAAATATGTTCAATACGTAGTTGATGAACATGGACGTTTATGGTACATGGGATATAATTATGCCTATGGTTTTATGACCGATGGTCCATTAAGCCCATTAGCTAATGGTGGTAAACTATTAGCGTATAAAACAGATGCAACACTATTAACCAATATGGGTGATGGAGATACACAAGCTGCTGGGGCAGCTAACAAACAAGTACAAGCACCAGTATTCTCTGGGGCGACAAGTACAGCACAGTTTACATATGCTTTAGGTTCATATGTTACATATGGACAATGGAGTCATGTTGCGGATGGATTACATCCAACAATTTATGATAAGAAGTATAGTGAAGTGAAAGAAGGATCAAATCCAAATTCACATGCTGATGATTATCTAGTTGATTCTGAAGGTAGAGTTATTGTTTATGTTATTTTAAATCAAGGTGGAGTATATAGTGGAAACTATTATGTAGCTGAGGAAAATTATAGTGGTCCATGGATTTATAGTTCTGCACAAACTTCATTACCGTCAGGGTTAACATCGGAAACTAGTGTACCAACTGTTAAAGATAAGGAAAGAGGCTGGATTTCATTACAAGTAAAAGACATTGATAATTTTGCTTATGATGGAAAGGATTTAGCGGAAGTTCCATATATTGAACAAGTTGATACGTTCCAATCATCAACATTGATTCTTGATCGAGCAGGAAACTTATATAAATCATCATTAGATGGTTCAGGTACTATTGCTTGGGGTTGGGATTATTCACCATATGAATCAGGAACTGTTGGTAATAATGCTACTGGAGGTTTATATAACTTCTATAACTATGAATTAGTATTTATGCGTGGAGCACCTAGAGCAGAACAATTTGAAATCGAGTTTAGTAAGCCGAAGGAAAAATTCTATTTAGATGAAAATAATCCACAATCAGATACTGCAACAGTTTCTGTAAAGGTTCCACCATTAATAGTTGATGAACAACTAAATTTAGAGGTAGTGCCAGAACTAACAGATCTTCGTTATGTAGTATTACCATATGACGCATCAGATGAAAACTTTAATTTATCAGAGGAAGAGATTAAAGCTAAATTCAATGATTTATATGCAAATCAAAATTATGAATCTGGAACTTTATTAGATTCTCAAGTTACATATAATGATGGCGAATATGAATTTACAATAGATATTGATGATAACTGTGTAGTATATCTTTATGCTGGTGGAGATACTTATACGTATAAACATGAGTATGTAAAAAGATATGTTGCAGATAACTTCTATACACCTGTAGATGTAGAACATACAGGACTAGGTGAAAAAGATGAAACACCTGTAAAAGAAGTGTTATATCAACCAACAGATGTCAATGTTGAAAAAGTAGAAAACACTGTAATAGAAGGTGATGATCCAGATACTTACGGATTCCCATTAGATGTTAATGGAAATGTTATTGCGAATCCAACATTTGGATATGATTCTGTGACAGTATCACCATTATCTCCTTTACCAAATGGTGAAGATCCATATTGGACATTTAAAGAAGGACAAGAAAATCCTTTATTAATGGAATTAGATAGTGATGTACTAGATAAATTTGTTGATCCAGATGCAGGATTGGCAGCCTTATTAGTTGGATATATCCATGAATTCTTCTATGTAAGAAATATGGAAAACTGGGTGACAATGACATACCAAGGAAAAATTGGAAACTTAGATGGTGAAGATGCTCCTGGATTTGTGATGGAAAATAACCCAGAATTAGTAAAGAAAAATATAGAGTTAACAAGAACTCCGCCTGAGGTGGATGATTATGTAATCATTGGGTATTCAATTGATGATGATGATACGATATATGCATTAGATGATAATGGAGAATTTGTATATACACCAACAAAGGACACATTAGTAACATTTGTATATGGAACTGTAGAGTTGGAAACTGACAAAGAAGTAAGTGATGCCAATGGAGATGGAAAAGCAGCACCAGGAGAAGTGTTGACATACACAATTACTGGTACGAATAATGGAGATGCAAAAGCTTCTAACATTACTGTGCAAGATTTATTGACAGACGTATTACCATATGTTGAGGATACAAGTACGACAGTTGTAACAGTTGATGTTGCGGGCGTAGAGTCAACAAAAACAATTCAAGAATTAGTAGATGGGTTCGAAGTTACATTAGGAGCTGGAGAAGTAGTTACAATCACATTTAGCGTAACTGTCTTATCAACCCTAGATGTCGATACAGTTACCGAAATACGTAATACAGTGACAATAGGAGATAGTACGGATGAAGAAATCATTGAAACTGGAAAACCAAATATTGTGACAAATAAAGAAGTAAGTGATACCAATGGAGATGGAAAAGCAGCACCAGGAGAAGTACTAACATATACGATTACTGGTACAAACAATGGTTCAGCAGAGGCAACAAATATTACTGTCCAAGACCCATTAACAGATGTATTACCATATGTTAATGATACATCTAGCACATCTGTATTGGTACAAATTGGAAGTAATTCAGTAGTTAAGACTGTCCAAGAACTAGTAGATGGATTCACAGTTACACTAGGCGCTGGGGAATCGGTAACGATTACATTTAGTGTAACGGTACTATCGACTCTAGATGTTGATACAGTAACAGAAATCCGTAATACAGCTACAATTGGTGGAACACCAGATGAAGAAATTATTGAAACTGGGAAACCAAACATTGTAACTGATAAAGAGGTAAATGATACCAATGGAGATGGAAAAGCAGCACCAGGAGAAGTATTAACATATACTATTACTGGTACGAACAATGGGACTGCAGAGGCAACAAATATTACCGTCCAAGATTCATTGACAGATGTATTACCTTACATAGAAGATACATCTAGCACATCAGTATTGGTACAGATTGGAAGTAACTCAACTATAAAAACAATCCAAGAATTAGTAGATGGATTTACAGTTACATTAGGAGCTGGGGAAACAGTAACCATTACATTTAGTGTAACGGTAGTATCAACTCTAGATGTTGATACAGTAACAGAAATCCGTAATACAGCCACAATTGGTGGAACACCAGATGAAGAAATTATCGAAACTGGTGAATCGGATATTGTGACAAACAAAGAAGTAAGCGATGCCAATGGAGATGGAAAAGCAGCACCAGGAGAAGTATTAACATATACAATTACTGGTACAAACATTGGTACAGCGGAAGCAACTGCTATTACTGTCCAAGATTCATTGACAGATGTATTACCATATGTAGATGACACAAGTTCAACGGTCGTAACAGTGAATGTTGCAGGAACAGAAACAACAAAAACAATCCAAGAATTAGTAGATGGATTTACTATCACATTAGGAGCCGGAGAAATAGTTACGATTACATTTAGCGTAACGGTAGTATCAACTCTAGATGTTGATACAGTAACAGAAATCCGTAATACAGCCACAATTGGTGGGACACCAGATGAAGAAATCATCGAAACAGGAAAACCAAACATTGTGACAGATAAAGAAGTAAGTGATGCCAATGGAGATGGAAAAGCAGCGCCAGGAGAAGTATTAACATATACAATCACTGGTACAAATAGTGGTACAGCGGAAGCGACAGCTATTACTGTCAAAGATTCATTGACAGATGTATTACCATACGTAGAAGACATAGGCACAACAGTCGTAACAGTGAATGTTGCAGGAACAGAAACAACAAAAACAATCCAACAATTAGTAGATGGATTTACTATCACACTAGGCGCTGGGGAATCAGTAACGATTACATTTAGTGTAACGGTACTATCGACTCTAGATGTTGATACAGTAACCGAAATAAGAAATACTGCCACAATTGGTGGGACACCAGATGAAGAAATCATCGAAACAGGAAAACCGAACATTGTAACTGATAAAGAGGTAAATGATACGAATGGAGATGGAAAGGCAGCACCAGGAGAAGTATTAACATACACAATTACTGGTACGAACAATGGGACTGCAGAGGCAACAAACATCACAGTCCAAGATTCACTAACAAATGTATTACCATACGTAGAAGACACAGGCACAACAGTCGTAACAGTAAATGTTGCAGGAACAGAAACAACAAAAACAATTCAACAATTAATAGACGGTTTCACAATCACACTAGGAGCCGGAGAGATTGTTACCATTACATTTAGTGTAACGGTACTATCGACTCTAGATGTTGATACAGTAACAGAAATTCGTAATACTGCTACAATCGGTGGAACACCAGATGAAGAAATTATCGAAACTGGGAAACCAAACATTGTGACAGATAAAGAAGTAAGTGATACCAATGGAGATGGAAAAGCAGCACCAGGAGAAGTATTAACATATACAATTACTGGTAAAAATAATGGAACATCGGAAGCGACAGATATTGTTGTTCAAGATACATTATCAGATGTCTTGCCATATGTAGAAGATACAAGTGCAACAATTGTTACAATAAATGTTGCAGGAACAGAAACAACAAAAACAATCCAAGAATTAGTAGATGGATTTACGATTACATTAGGGGCTGGAAAAACAGTAACGATTATATTTAGTGTAACGGTATTATCAACTCTAGATGTTGATACAATAACAGAAATTCGCAATACAGTAACAATCGGAGGAACACCAGATGAAGAAATTATTGAAACTGGAAAACCAAATATTGTGACAGATAAAGAAGTAAGTGATGCGAATGGAGATGGAAAAGCTTCACCAGGTGAAGTACTAACGTATACAATTACAGGGACAAACAATGGAACTGCAAAAGCTTCAGGAATCACTATTCAAGATCCGTTGACAGATGTATTACCATATGTAAATATTATTAATACAGCAGTCGTTGTTAAAATCGATGGGGTAACTGTTCAAACACGTACAATTCAAGATTTAATTGATGGATTCGCTATTACATTAGAAGCAGGTAAAACTGTTACTATTACATTTAATGTTACAGTGAAAGCAGATCTTGATGTTGATACAGTAACAGAGATTCGTAATACTGCAACAATTGGTGGTATACCAGATGAGGAAATCATTGAAACTGGAAAAGCTACATTTGTAGTTGATAAAAATGTAACGGATGCTTCAGGTGATTATATTGCTTCACCAGGGGAAGAATTAAGTTATACAATTACAGGGACAAATAATGGTGATGCGAAAGCTTCTAACATTATTGTCCAAGATACATTAGAAAATGTCTTACCATATGTAGAAGATACAAATGCGACAATAGTAACAATCAATGTTGCAGGAGTAGAATCAACAAAAACAATGCAGGAATTAGTAGATGGATTTGTTATTACATTAGAAGTTGGAGAAACAATTACTATCTCATTCAATGTAACAGTAAAATCGGACATTGATGTAGAATCAGTAACAGACATCGCAAATTATGCAACTATTGGTAATACAGGTGATGAAGTTATTATTCCAACTGGTAATGTAAATCTTAAAGGAATTAAAAATGTAGTAGACGCTAATGGAGATGGAAAAGCATCGGCTGGTGAAATACTAACTTATAGTATTGTAGTTAAGAACCATGGCGTTGTACTAGCTAAAGATGTAGTTATTAAAGATCCACTAACAAATGTACTACCATTAGTATTAGACTCAACAGCCAATTTAGTAACGGTTACAATTAATGGTGTAACAACTACTGCAACTGTTCAAGATCTAATGGATGGAATTACAATTCCTGAACTACAAGGTGGAGAAACAGTAACGATTACATTTAATGTTCAATTACGCTCAGATTTAGAAATTGAAGATGGAGAAGAATTAGTGAATGTGGCAGGAGTTAATGATGAGGATATTAAAAATATTATCCCATTAGAACCAACTCCAAAACCAAAACCAGATCCTGATCCTGAACCAACACCAGAACCAGTGCCAACTCCAAATCCGGAGCCGACACCAGTTCCAACACCAAGTAACCCAGTTAAAACTTCAGATACTATGGATATTGCATCAAGTATCTTAATGAGTGGTATGAGTGTACTTATCTTATTACTATCATTACTAAAAAAACGAAAAAGAATTAATCATTAATATTTCTATTTTGGGAGACAACATTATTCACAAAATAGAAGAATTACAATATAGGAGGAAATATGAAAAAGAATAAAAAGATTACGATTATTGGTATCATACTAACTATAGTAATTGCTATATTGATATTTATCTTTGTGAATAATGGTTCATCAAAAGATAGTAAAAAAGTAATTGAAGAAAGTGGAATAAAAGTAGCACAAGAATTTTATCAAGAATATTATTATCCACTTTCTACAGCTGGCATGGATGATCAAGAAATCATGGATATGATGGAGACAAAAAAAGAAACAGGAATTAAGATATCAATTAATGATATCTTAAAAGTTTCGGAACTATCAGATTCGGATGATAAAAAATCACTAGAGAAATATAAAGAAGAATATGACTTTGATGAAAGTTATGTAATTATTTATCCAAGTGAAAAATATACTGATAAAAAATGTACAGCAGAAATTACAGTTGCTCAAATAAAGAAATAAACAAAACTACAGAGTGAACGCACTCTGTAGTTTTTATATTACGTAGGATAATGTCAAAATATGCATATTCTTTCTTTACCATAATATAGTATAAAGAAAGGGGTGCGCTTTAAAATGGATAATTTAATAATGAACTCTCAGTGGCGTCCTAGTAATACAGGAGATGTTGAATGTTTTACAAGTACGGGGCCAATTACGTATGATAATTTTTGTGTAAATGGTAGCCAAACATGTAGTGTTACGATGACAAAACGTGGTGGCGTAGCGAAGACACAATACGATGTACCAATCCAAGTATATGGTCAACAAGCAATTGTTTTTGGCTGTTGTATACGCTGTATTGGGGCGGATTGTTGCATATTACAAGTGGATTTCTATGATGCTAATAATCGAATGATTGATAGTTGTAGAGAAGATATAACTAGTAAAATTAGCGCTGACTTTACAAATCAAATGGGTCGCTTTATGTGTCCATGCAATGCCGTAACATGTAAATTGTCGATTCAATTTACAGATCGAATAACTGCTTGCACATATTGTTCGCCATATGCATACTTTTGTTAACACACTGTATTAGTGTGTTTTTCTTACGCTTTTTCAACAAGTTTCTAACTTTAATTATGATAGGGTAGAAATAAGGAGGATGGTTATGATAGATGATTTTTTATTACACTTATTTCATGAAGGGAATTGTTTAACGGCTTACCAAGTTTTTGGTTCGCACATACAAGATGATAATACCATCCGCTTCACCGTTTATGCACCACACGCTAAAAAAGTGGAGGTTATTGGAGAATGGAATCATTGGGATGGTTCCAAACATGAAATGCAAAGATATCAAAATAGTGGTGTTTTTACAATTTGTATTACAGATAGTAAAGTGGGAATGCTATATAAATATCGAATCTATACAGAAACTGGAGAAATACTAGATAAAGCAGATCCATATGCCTTTTATAGTGAAGTACGACCAGGTACTGCATCACGAACGTATGATATGGAAGGATATCAGTGGAACGACCATAAATGGTTACAAAAACGAAGTAAAAACTTTGATCAAAAAATGAATATTTATGAAGTACATTTTGGATCTTGGCGAATGAAAAAGGAACCAGTAGAAGAAGAAAATATGGCTGGAGAATTCTACACATATGAAGAACTTATAACCATACTTATTCCTTATGTAAAAGAAATGGGCTATACCCATATTGAATTACTTCCTTTACTAGAACATCCATTTGATGGCTCTTGGGGTTACCAAGCAACAGGTTTTTTTAGTATTACCAGTCGATATGGGACACCAAAACAATTTATGAAATTTATTGATGCCTGTCATCAAGAAAACATTGGTATCATTATGGATTTTGTACCAACACATTTAGTAAAAGACAGTCATGGATTATATCGTTTTGATGGTGGGTATGTATATGAATACCCAGATGAAAATCGACGATATAGTGAGTGGGATAGTGTTTATTTTGATATTGGAAATAATCAAGTTCGTAGCTTTTTAATGAGTAGCGTTGATTTTTTACTTACCTATTTTCATATTGATGGAATTCGTTATGATGCGATAAGTCATTTTGTTTATTGGAAGGGTAAAAAAGAAAATGGTTTAAATGATGGTGGAATCTCCTTTTTACAACATATGAATGCTTTGTTTGGTGAGAAACATCCAACGGTTATGTTAATGGCAGAGGATTCTAGTGATTATCCTATGGTTACTAAACATCCTTGTGTTGGTGGATTAGGTTTTGATTATAAATGGGATTTAGGATGGATGAATGATACTTTACGTTATATGTCTTTAAATCCAATACATCGACAATATCATCATCATTTATTAACTTTCTCGATGTCTTATTTTTATCAAGAAAACTATATCCTGCCATTATCTCATGATGAAGTTGTCCATGGTAAAAAAACCATCTTAGATAAAATGTGGGGAAACCCAGAACAAAAAATGGCACAGTTAAAAACCTTATATATGTATATGATGATGCATCCAGGTAAAAAATTAAATTTTATGGGTAATGAAATAGCTGAATATCGTGAGTGGGATGAATCTAAATCGTTAGGTTGGAACATCCTTTTATATCCTAGTCATGATTCTTTTTACCATTATGTCCAAGAGTTACATCAAATTTATCATACGTATACTTGTATGTATCATTATGATTATTATCCAGAAGGATTTGAATGGTTAGTAGTAGATGATCATAACCAAGGTGTTTTCGCATGGGAGAGAAGTGATCCAAGTGGAAGTCGATTAGTTGTTGTTTTCAATTTTACAGGAAATCGTCATCAATCCTATCGAATACCTATCAATATTCCTGGTAAATATCGTGAAATAGTAAATAGTGATCAAGATATTTATGCAGGTAATCATGATATTAATGAAGGGCTAATACAAAGTGAAAAAGGATATAGCTGGCACAAAGAATTATACTTGCCAGTAGTTGTTGCTCCATTTTCCTGTATGTTATTCGCCTTAGAAGAAATAGAAATTTTAGAAACATGAGGAGAGTAAAATGTTTAAAAATAAAGTGGAATTCAAATATGAGTTCTCCAAACGTATTATTGAATGTTATGGACGAACAGTAGAGGAAGCGCATATCACAGAGAAGTTTTTAGTATTAGAAACCATGGTTAGAGACTTCGCCTCTATTCATTGGGCGACAAGTAAAGCTATTATTCAAGAAGGTGAGAAGAAACAAATGCATTACTTCTCAATGGAATTCTTAATGGGAAGATTGTTAGTTAATAATATGATGAATTTAGGAATCTATGAGATTGCGAAAGATGGATTAGCGGATTATAATATCAACATTCATGAATTAGAGGAACTAGAAAGTGATGCGGGACTAGGGAATGGTGGCTTAGGTAGACTAGCTGCTTGTTTCATGGACTCTTTAGCTTCACTAAATTATCCTGGGCATGGACATACTATTCGTTATGAATATGGGTTATTTAAACAAAAGATTGAAGATGGATATCAGATTGAATTACCTGATCAGTGGATGAAAATGGGGTTCATGTGGGAGGTTCGTAAACCAAAACACCGAGTACCAGTAAAATTCTTTGGGAAAGTGGTATTCAATGAACAAAATGGTAAGTATGAACATGTTGATTATGAAGAAGTTTATGCCGTCCCATATGATGTACCTATTGTTGGTAATCACACAGTTATGACGAATACATTACGTTTATGGAGTGCTGAGGCGAGTGACAATATTTCAAGTACACAAGACTTTAGACAATATATCCAAAATGTTCGAGATATTTGTCAGATGTTATATCCTGATGATTCGACATTAGCTGGAAAAACATTGCGTTTAAAACAAGAATACTTCTTTACATCGGCAGGAATTAATTCCATTGTTAATTCGCATTTACGCCAATACAATACATTAGAAAACTTTCATGAAAAGAATGTTATTCAATTAAATGATACCCATCCTGTTTTAGCGATACCAGAGTTAATGCGAGTACTATTAGATGATTATCATTTTGAGTGGGAAGATGCTTGGGATATTGTAAATCAAACTTTTGCCTATACAAATCATACAATTTTAAAAGAAGCTTTAGAGACATGGCCGATTGCTTTAATGCAGTCCTTATTACCAAGAATCTATCAAATCATTGAAGAAATTCATCGTCGTTTTGTTAGTTATGTAAAAATGGTTTCTAATCATGATGAAGAAGTATTAAACCGTGTTTTAATTCTTCGTGATGGAACAGTCTTCATGGCTCATTTAGCGATTGTTGGTAGCTTTAGTGTCAACGGTGTAGCGGGATTACATTCCGATATTATCGCTAATCGTGAGTTACGTGATTTTTCTGTTTTATATCCTAATAAATTCAATAATAAGACAAATGGGGTTACCCATCGTCGTTGGTTGGCATATTCTAATCCTCAACTAACAACAATGATTAATCAACAAATTGGTGAAGATTGGATACGTCATCCTGAACAATTAGAAAAATTAATAAATAGTGTTGATAAAGAAGATGTCCAACAACAATTCTTAGAAGTGAAACAAGAACGTAAACAGATTCTGGCAGACTATAT
>JBKEBJ010000333.1:0-4830 GCA_047973105.1 Coprobacillaceae bacterium
ATGCATCAATAGAAACTGTTGCATCTACTGTAGTTCCATCAGTTAATGTAACAAGAGCTTTGTTGTAATTTCTTAAATCATTCTTTCCAGTAATTGCCTTAGCTTGTGATACTGTTAAGAATCCATTTTCAGCATATAAACTCACTGTTCCATCTTCTGACTCATCACTATCATCATCAATAACAACAACGTTTACAGTTTTAGTAAGTGTGCTATAAGTATATATTACGGCATACGTACCTTTCGTACCATTATTTAATAAAGCCCAATCTGCAGCTAACATCGATACTGCTGGTGTAGCAGTAGTACCATCGAATAATACAACACCTGCTTCATTGTGAGAAATTAAATCTTCAACTTGTGATAATCCTTTTGCCTCACTTGCTTTTAAGAATGCATTTTTAGCAAATAAACTAGCATCTTCATTTGTTTCTGAACCATCCTTTACAACTGTAATTGTTACAGATTTAAATACTTCTTTAGTTCCTGTTCCATAACTATAAACAATAGTATATGTTCCAATGTTTCCAGCTTTGATTTCACCAAATTGATCAGTATTAACTACTGCATCCGGATGTGTTCCATCAATAGCAGTTACTTGAACATCATTAACTGTACGTAAACTATCTTTTGAAGCTAATTGTTTTACAGCACTTTGATTAATAAATACATCTTTAGCAGTGATTTCATGTCTTAAATCTTCTGTAACTGTAATAGTGATTGTTTTTTCAACTGCACTATCACCTTCACCATATTTGAAAGTTATTTCATAATCTCCAACAACTCCCGCTTTTAAATCATCAAGATTGTCAATTACTACTTCTGGTTTTACTTTGCTTCCGTCTGATAATGTCACTTCTGCTCCAGCTAAATCAATTACATCATTTTCATCAACAATTTTTTTAGCATCTTCTTGATAAATATCAACATCATTAGCTACTAAGCTAGTTTTTCCATCGTTTGAAATGATAGAATCATCAGAAATTATAGTAAGATTAGCATTTTTTATTACTTCTGTATCGCCAGAACCATACATATATGCTATATTATAAGTACCTAATGTTCCTAATTTAATTGCGTTCCAAGGCGTTGAATCTAGTGATACGTTAGGTATTTCTTTGTCTCCATTTGCATGTGTTACTTCAGCACTGTTATATGGAGCTAATTGAGAACATTGAGTTAAAGCTTTTGCTTCGCTCTCTATAATAAATCCATCTTTTGCATATAATGATACTTTGTTATTATCACTTATATCTGAACCATCTTTTACAACTGTAACATAGACAGTTTTTGATACAAATTTACTATCACTACCATAAGAATAAGTAACATCATATGTACCAACTGTACCTGCTTGCATATCAGCAAATCCAGGTGCATTAACTAGAGGAGTAGCTGTACCACCTTCTGATAAATATACTTGTGCTTGATTAAGAGAAATTAACTCTTCTTTAGTACCTAATGCTTTTGCAGCAGTTTCGTTAATAATAATATTGCTTGCTTTTAAGGCTACAGTTTTATCATCAGATATTTCTACATCATCATCAATAACAGTTAATTTGTATTCTTGTGGATATGTATTTCCATCAAATGTATAACTATATGTAACTGTATAAGTACCTTCAGTACCTGCTTTAATAGTGTTGTATTCTGCACATGTTACAGTAACATCTAAATTGCTACCATCACTTACCGAAGCAGTTACATCATTATAATTTTTTAAATCGTTTAGTGTTGCTAAATTCTTAGCTTCACTTTTTGTAATAAAACCATCTTTTGCACTGAATGATGCGGTTGGTTTTTTAGCAGTAATTGTTTCTGTAGTTAAAGCCATATATCTTGTTGCATCATGATTGTTTGCATCATATCCTTCATGACAATATATTGCTTTTTGATCTTCTACTGCACGAATTGCTTGAAATTCAAATTCAAAATCAATAGCAGTTCCTAATTCTGTTTCCACATTAGTATCTAATACTTGGAAATAGATAGTTGCAAGAAGTCCTCCGTCAGTTTCATTGTAACTTGGATCTCCTGTGCTTGAAGCGGTTGCTGATAGGAATATTTGTGAACTATCATTATCCCATTTCATTGCTGAAAGAGACCAATCTTTATCTGCTAAATCATCTCCAATAGATCTATTGATTTTGGAATAACTACTTAATAATTTAACTTTAGAACTATCAAATTTAATAATAAGGTTATCAATAACTGAACTATGATTTGCTGGCAAATAAACTTCTAATGCAACTAAATCACCATTACGATAATATTGTGTATCACCTTCTACATATGAAGGGTGTGTTGAACTCCCGTAGCTAGGATCACTATCTACTCTAACAATGTTAAAGTATGGCGAGAAGAAAGTATCATCTGCTGAAACTTTCATTAAGCCAGTTGGCAAGATGACTGCCAATGTCAACATAGCGATCAAGCATTTTTTTATAATTTTTTTCATATTTTTCCCTTCCTGAAATAATTATAATATTTTTTTAATCAATCTATTTTAACTATTCCAATCTTCTTTTTTTGTAACACGATAAATAGTGAATAATCCCATTAATGAGATACTAGCTAAAATCATGTTAGAATGAATATCTGTTACATCACTTGTTTTTGTTGTGTTTCCTGAATTAGAACCACTACCAATACTTCCTGTAGTTGTTGTATTTCCGTTATTACCACTATTGTTGTTTCCGTTACCACCGTTATTTCCATTACCACCATTATTGTTTCCATCACCAATAATAACGGGAACTTTAATATCATAATATCCGTTTCCAATATTGCTTTCAAAAGCTCTTGCAGTAGTAGAATATGGAATGATTTCACGTTGTCCATTAGTGTTATAAGATACCATCGGTAAACCTAATTTAACATTAACATTGAATTTTTGGGCAACTAGATTATTATTTTCATCTACTAAATATGAATCTGTTTCTCCACTAACTACAATTCCTTGGACAGTGAATTCACTACCATCATTACATGCAACTACAATATCAAATACTTCATCTTTTAAACCATTTAATGTATCTTTAAAATCATCATCTGCTGTTCCTACTGGTAATGAAATTGTTTTATCATCAACATTTACAGATTTTATTTCATATGTTCTTTTAATAACACCAACTGTTAAAGTTTTTTCTGTAGTTTCACCAGAAGCGTTAGTTACAGAATATTTAAAAACATATTGTCCTTGTGAAGGTTGTTGTGAACCGTTGTTTCCTGTTCCTCCTGTGATTGATACTGATTCCTTATTAATACTTGAATCTCCTTCATCACTTGCAGAAATTAAATAATTATTAGGATTAAATAAATCTCCTTCATATATAGTCACATTTTTTGCAGATAAATTAATGACTGGTTTAATAATCTCAGTAGAAGGTGTTTTTGCTAAGACTGTAATAGAATCATCACTAACAAACATAGTGCTTGCATGATTATTTGCGTCGTATCCAGCATGTGTATATACCCCAGCTCCTTCATCAACTGAAACGCTTTGGAAACGTGGGAATTCAAAAGTAATTGGTGTTCCATCTGTTGTTTCCGCACCACTTTTAACTTTAAAATATACTTTAACGACAGTACCACCTACCCACTCTTGTGAACCAACAGCAGAAATAAATAATTGATCTGTGTTTTGATCGAAATAATTTACTGTGACATCCCAATTAGCATCATAGTAATTATCGGCAGTAGTTCTTTTTATTTGCGAGAATGATGAAACTAGTTCTACTTTACTGCTATCAAATTTAATAACATTAGTTGTCACGGTACTTCCGTGTCCTTCTGGTAATGCGAATTCTACTTCGATAAAATCTCCGTCGCGATAGTATTGCGTATTACCATCTGTATAACTTGGATATACTGGGCGGCCATATTGCCCTCCAGCATCATTTCTTGAAACTCTATGAATTGGTTCTACTCCGTACATTGGAACTCCATCTGATTCATCTGCTTTAATACTAGGTACAGAATTAATTACAGTTGGGATTAACAATGCTAATGCAAGTCCTAAAAAGCCAATCTTTTTAAGACTTTTCTTTTTGAAATTAAATCTCATTTTCTTTTTCTTGTTTATTTAAATAAACAATTCTCCTTTCTTTAGTTTTCATATATTATGACGCCTCACTTTTTGAAAGGTTCCATTTTTAAATACTATTTAATTAATTGGAATATGTACTTCTCTTAAAGGCATACTTGGAGTTGATAAATAGATTAAGAATTCATGTAAATCCATACCATCAACATAACCATCACCATTAGCATCGCTTAAATACAATGCTTCTGTTGTTAATGTACGATTTTTACTTAAATAATCTAAAAATATTGTATAATCCATACCATCAATAAATCCGTCATCATTGTAATCAAATAAATGACGTACTACATATTCTTGAACTACTGTTAAGTCTACTTCAACACTTACATCTTTATGTGTTAATGTAACTACATATTTACCTGGTTTCCCAGTTAGTACTTTATCAAAATCAGCCACTGAAATTACTGGTTCTTCAATATCTCCATTTGCATATTCTACAGATGCTTTTGTAAGTGTTAGTACTTCATCTTCGCTAGTTAATAATTTTGCATCAGTTTGTAATATTTCAGCATCTTCTCCGTATAAAACAAATGATCTATCATTAGAAACAATGCCACCATCACGTTTAACATTAACAATTACTGGTTTAGAAATGTTATTGTTCTATGGCATATTGCTATAAGTAACATCATAAATTCCAATAGTACCATTATTAATGTCATCAAAAGTGTCTGTCTTTACTGTAGGATCCACTATAGTCACGTTAGCTCATGTGACAGTTGAAC
>JBKEBJ010000362.1:0-10779 GCA_047973105.1 Coprobacillaceae bacterium
AGCAGGAGTGATATAGGGCGAGATAGACCTATTTTTTTATATTCCCAATGAAGATACGAGTATTTAGTAAAACATAGAAAAAACCGTTAAACAATTGAGGTCAATTGTCAACGGTCTGAGATATCATGAATGATATCTATATATATTATTTAGTTAGTTTTTCTGTATTAGTGAAATCTGTCCATTTACTACTACTATTATCACCATATGTCTTATAGTATTCTGTTAATTTAATTACCTGCTTATTATAATCAAGTATATAAGGTCTTTCTAAATTCTGAGATGCGGCATGAATGTTGTCTCTTTTTATTCCATAATTACTATAAAATGATGTAATTACTTCATTGTCACTAGAAAAATAATAGTCATATGTTTTTTCTTGTTCACTATTATAATACCTTGCATAAAGAGCGATTGCTTTATCATTATAATTATCTAAAAATTCATGCTCTTCTAAATTATCATTAGTATATGTTTTCCATGATTTTGGTAAATCCGTACTATAATATATATCATATAAAAAGACACCGGAATGGTACATGTTTCCCTGACCTTGAATATCTTCTCCATTATAATTAAAAGCTCCAATGTTAGTTATACCACCATCTATATAACTTCCCATTTCCACCATAATATATGTTTTTTCCTCATACTCCTTTAGATAGATAGCTGTTTCTTTTATTGTTGAATAGCGAGCCATTATGTTTTCTACTGTATCATCAAATAGTTCATTCTCCTTAATTTCAGTCATTTTTCTGACTTCATTTTCAATTATTTCGTATATATCCATATGAATGAGGTTATCTGTATCTTTATAAATGACTAACATTTCATCTGATTTGTCATTATCGAAATCATGAATATAAGTAGAAATGATTCCATTTGTATGTTCATAATTATTCATATCTACATGGATTCTTTCATTAAAATCAATAATTCCTAATGTATTAACTAATTCATCTTTGAGATATGTTTCAAATAGTTCTTTAGAATCTACTTTTGTGTTTTGTTGATCTACCTTATCAGTTTCTGTATCTTTAGTATCACACGCTGTTATCCCTAACAAACAAATACATAATAATATTATTTTCATAAACTTCATAATAGCCCCTCCTTATATTATATGTATAGTATAACATTTAGAAAAAATACTCCCTAATCTTTTCCTATACCAAAAAGATACCTAAATTAATATCTAGGTATCTTCATCTTATTGCATTGTCTTTTCATAAATATCTTTAATATTTGTTCCTACATGACCAGGATAGTGAGCATCACTAGCAGTAATCATTTCAACATTATGTTCTTTAAAAATATTTAGTAACTCATCACTTAATCCCATATCTTTATGACCATAACGATAATAACACCCTGTGTTATTTTCAGCTTTCACATGATGTTTCAAACAAGCTTCAGCAATTTTATGATACGTTGGTGTTAAATCATAAGTTGGATAAATATTAAATAACTTTATCGTATCTGGATGTGCTAATTGTGTAAATAAATCAGAATTAACACAAGCTAATACTAGTTCATAGTAACGTATATATATATCATTAACATCTTTTACATTCCACAGTATTTCTTGTGAAAAATTCATATCATATAGAATACCATCAATAGAATGTACTGCCCCAACTAAGAAATCATAAGGGTATTTTGACAAAATATCTTTTAGGAAATCTTCATACTCAGGAACATAACATACTTCTAATCCAAAAGTAACTTCAATATCTAAATCTAGATTCTTTATTTCTTCAATTAACTGATGATATTCTTCAATAGAGTCTAACTTCTTTTTTTCTAGCCATTCTTTTTGATATACATGCGCATTTTTTACGCCTTCATATATTGGAGTGAATTCTTTAAAACGATGTGTATGATCTAAAATTTGAATCTTAGTTAACCCCATCTTTTTAGCCGCCTCAACAAATTCAAGAACATATTCTTTAGTTAATGGTCCATATTCTAAATGCATGTGTCCATCTATCATATTTTCTCCCCCTTTATCGTGTTTAATTTTTTTAGATTATACACAATTTTATAGTTATAGTACAGTAATACGATAAACTTATTCTAAATGTTTCACAATAAAAGTATCAATAGTTTTCCAATAAGTTTGAAAATCAACGTCATTGGATTGAACATGACCAGCATTAGGAATAACTAGTTTTTCTTTAGGTCCTTGGTAACTATCATATAAGGTATACATCATCTCTATTGGCATTAATGTATCTTTATCACCATGGATAAAAAGAATTGGTAAATCACACTTTTCTAATTGGTATAGTGGTCCTTCATTAAGATTATATCCAATTCGCATTTGCGACATCCAAGAAGAAACTGTTAATAAAGGAAATTCAGGTACACTAAATGTATTTTCTAAATGATAAGAAAATACATCATTTCCCGTAGTAAAACCACTATCTTCAACAATCATTTTTACATTTTTTGGTAATTCTTCGCCACCTGCATTCATAACTGCAGCTGCCCCCATACTTACACCAAATAAAATAATCTGACAATCTTTATCCTTTTCTATTAAATACTCTACCCAAGAGACAATATCCAAACGATCATCCCATCCTAAAGCAATATAAGCTCCTTCACTTTGCCCATGACCACGTAAATCAGGGGCCAGTACGTTGTATCCCATCTGGTAAAAATGTTTAATTGCCCAGCCCATATTCTTACCTTCCCCCATATAGCCATGTACACTTATCACCCAAGTATTACTTTCATTAGGAAATAAATAACTATGTAACTGTAAATCATCATTGGATGTGATATAAGCATCTTCACTTACATCAAACAATACATCTGGAATAGCTGATACCGTTTGATCTAAATGAACTTTAAACATTTCTTTATCACTTGTTGGATCTAATACTAAATTATAGATATAATTACTTGTATAAATTAATAAACTACTTGCGACTAAAACAAGTAGAAGGAATATTGATATTGTATATTTTAATAATCTTTTCATAGTACACCACACTTTTCATATTTCTATATATAGTATGTGCATAATCAATTGTAATTAGACGATAATAAAAATGTTTTTTATCTTAAAATCATGTATAATAACTAAACAAGGAGGCTATTATGGAAGAAATTATAAAGCATTTAGATTCTATTTTCACAAATGGATTGATAAGTAGTGGTCTTACTATTATTATTACAATTATTATCCTATTACTAATAAATCGTTTTATTAAAAAATTAATAAAAAAGAGATGGGCTGATAATGATTTAGTTGCTCAAAGGGTGAGAAAAATCATTCTTTGGACAATTGCTTTATCAACTATTTTTGTTCAAATCAAACCTTTGCAAGCTTTATCTACTACTTTATTAGCTAGTGGTGGAATCTTTGCGGTTATCATTGGACTTGCATCACAGGAGGCTGCTAGTAGTATGATTAATGGAGCTATGATATTCGCATATAAACCTTATAGTATTAATGATAATATCTCTATACCAACACAAAATATTCGTGGAAAAGTCTTAGATATTACACTGCGTCATACGGTTTTAGAAACCATTGAAAAGACCCAACTAATAGTACCTAATACAATTATGAATCAAAGTATCATTGAAAATATATCAAATATCCCTAATAAGAAAGCTAACTATCTATTAATTGATATTAGTTATGATAGTGACATGGATAACGCTATTGATATTATTCAAAAACTTGCAAGTAAACACTCTGCATGTATTGACCCACGTAATACTAAAGAAAAAAAACAGGGGATTCCCATGGTTCCTATACATTGTATGGAATTTAAAGAAAGTAGTATTTCATTGCGAGCTACTATTTATTCAAAAGATAGTGGTAAAGGATTTGAGATGTTATCGGATTTACGTAAACAAATAATAAAGGAATTTGAAGAACAAGGGATTAGTATCCCTTATCCTCATAGAGTTGTTGTTTCAAACAAAAATCAATAAGTTTATATAGACTTCATATTCGATTAGTATACTACTTTTATTATCTGGAGGGAAAACCAATGAATAATTTTAAAAATAGCCTATATCGCTTCATGTATGGAAGATATGGTAGTGATGCATTAAATAACTTCTTAATGATATTTACCCTTATTAGTTTATTACTAAACACATTTTTTATACGTAATTCTATTGTTACTACAATACTTTGGGTATTAATCATTTTCTACATGTTTAGAATGTATTCAAAGAATATCATGCAGCGTCGTAAGGAAAATGAAATGTTCTTACAATTAACTAGGCCCATTCGTAAACGATTTTCACTATTTCAAAAACAAAGAAATGATTCACAAAACAAATACTTTTTATGTCCATCTTGTCAACAAATTGTTCGTGTGCCAAAAGGACGAGGAGCAATAACTATTACTTGCCCATCCTGTAAAAATAAGTTTGATAAAAAAAGTTAATATGATATTTTAAAACGATACTTCAAAATAGAATTATCGTCTTTTTATTAAAAATATTATTTATTATATCTGTTCAATCTTTCTTCTAGTGTTCCACTATGTAATTCAAATAAATGATTATCATAATCATAGAAATAGATAGATCTTCCTTCACCTTTTACACGTGGTCGTTCTGGTCGAATTTCTACGCCTAACGATTTTATTCTTTCTAAATACATATCTAATTCCCCATCTGAAACATAAAAAGCAATATGATTATAAGTTTGTTCTAATAATGAATTTCCTTCCATGATACAAATCCATAAGTCACCAATAAGAAAGAATTTTTCTTGTGACAAAGAGAATTGTTTCTCTTTACTATCATATATTTCCCTTGCATCAAAAATGGAACTAAAAAACTGTGTTGCCTTTTCTAAGTCTTTAACAATAAAAGTAATATGACTGATATTTCTAATCATCTCACGTCTCCTATTTTTGAATATACAATAGAATTAATTTAATTGTATTTTCTAATGCTTGGTAATGTGTTCTTTCCATTCCATGAGAGGCATGTACACCTGGACCAATTAAGGCACCTTTAATATCATTTCCACCACGTAATGCCGCACTCACATCACTACCATACATAGGGTAAATATCTACTGCATATTGTAACTTCTCTTTTTTAGATAATGTTACTAAATTACTTACCATATCATAATCATATGGTCCACTAGAATCTTTTGCGCAGATACTAACATCATATTCACTGCAAGCTAAATCTTCACCAATACATCCCATATCTACTGCAATTAATTCATCAATGTTAGAAGGAATATGACTACTTCCATGTCCTACTTCTTCATATGTTGAAATGATAATTGTAAGATTATCGTTTGGAATTATATTCTCATCTTTGATTGTTTTTAATACTCCCATTAAACAAGCTACACTAATCTTGTCATCTAAAAATCTAGATTTCACAAAACCACTATCTGTTATTGTTGTTTTAGGATCAATAGCGATATAATCACCATTTGATATTCCTAAAGCCTCCACATCTTCTTTATTCTTTACAACCTCATCAATACGAATATTCATATTTTCACATTCACGAGTTGCTTTAGAAGCTTCTTTAAATACATGTGCTGCTGGGTAATTGCTTAGAATTGTTCCAGTATATACTTTATTATCTCTAGTTCGAATACGACAATATTCTCCATCTAACGTTGGAATAATTGGACCACCAATGTTAGTAAAAGATAATGTTCCATCTGCTTTAATACTACGGACCATTAACCCCAAAGTATCTACATGTACACATAGGCCTAGTGTTTTATCACTTTTTCCATGGACATGAATTAATAGATTTCCTTTCGCATTTTTTGTTGTTTCAAAACCTAAATCATTGGCTTCTTTTTCCACAAATGCAATTGCATCTTTACAATATCCTGTTGGACTATCAATCGCTAATAATTCTTTCGCAAAATCTAATACATATTTCTTCATTTTAATCTCCTTTATGTAAACAAACTATATTTTCTTTTTTAGTATTTATTATTCGTTCCATCACTTCACATTTTACCATAAACAAATGAAACATATTCTTCTTTTTTATTTCTTGTAAACCTTCAAAATTACCTTGTCCTTTAGCTATTATAACATCCGCTTGATGAAATAACGCTTGAAACTCCTTACTAGCATGATGTAATACTAAACCCAAAGAACTATCACCACTAGATAAAACAGTAGCTACTTCTTCCATTTCAACCATATTCGCATCCTTTATAGTAACATCATTGATAATTGGTTTTTGACGAACAACATAATAAACCTTACAAGAATATAATTTTTTCATTGTCGCTATAAATAATTTATCTAGAACTATTTCACCACAATTATCACCAATATACACAACCGTTTTAGCTTTCAATAATTGTATTTGTAGCTGCGTACTATGATTGATTGATAACTCTGTGTTCTCCGCATTAAATAGTAATTCTTTAATCTTTGTTATAGGTGTTCCATGATTCGCAGAAAAATCAATAATATTCCCCAATATCGCCATCTTCATTGCGGTAGAAAAGGGATTCTTTGAATTTTCAATGATTTTATATAAAGTATCATATAGTTTTAACATCTCTAAGTTATATCGTTCTTTTATCTCTTTATATGGGTCTTCGTTACTTGTATAATCACAAATAATATCCCATGTTAGCTTCATCACTTCTGGATTACATAATTGATAATCAACTTGACTTAAAAAGGATAGAACAGATGACATTATTTCTTTTTGTTTATCTTTAGAAATCGTTATATTTTTAGTTACTTTTAAAACTTGTTGTACATTACATGATAGGCATTCTGTTTGTAATTCCATAACTTTCCTCCCATTCTTTTAGTATAGCACTTTTCAAAATTAAATCTAATATTTATGTGTAGAAAAAACAGATATGATTTCCCTGCATACCTGTCTTTTTATTTATGAAACTTTGATCTGTTTTTGTTTAAGACGCTTATGTACCCATTCTCTAATTAGTACATATAAAACTGACATAATAGGAATGAAAATTAACATACCAACAATTCCCATCAAGCTTCCTCCTACAGTTACTGAGAAAAGTACCCATATCGAGGGTAATCCTACAGAGTTACCAACAACATGTGGATAAATCAAGTTTCCTTCAATTTGTTGTAATACTAAGAATAGGATAACAAAGAAAACTGCTTGCATTGGATTTATCATAAAGATTAATATCGCTCCTACAATACATCCTATAAACGCTCCTACAATTGGAATTAAAGCAGTAAAAGCAATTAGTACACCTACTAATAAAGCATAAGGCATTCTTAATAAAGTCATAGAAACAAAGAACATAGCACCTAATATTAAGGCCTCTATACATTGTCCTGTAATAAAACCTGAGAAAATACGATGACTCATTTTTCCAATCTCTAGTAGTTTATCTACTTTTTCTTTTGGTAAACAAGCATATAGTATTTTTTTACATTGGTTTGATAGTTTTTCTTTTTGAATTAAGATATAACATGCGAATACAATGGCGATAAAGAAATTAACAATGGCACTAACAATAGACATTGTTACAGACATAGATGATGCCAAAAAGCTACCTGCACCATTTTTTAAAAAGGTTCCAACACTTTCTAACATACTACCCCAATTGACTTCCACATCTTCAATTATTTGAACTATTTCTTTATTGTTATTAAAGGTTTCAATTAACCAATCTTGTAATTGTGGTAAGAAGTTTTCTATTGATTTCCCTAATGAGATTAGTGTCGTAGCCAACTCTGGAACTACTAAGAAAATAACAATCGCTAGTATTCCAATCACTAATATAATAGCGAACACTAAGCTGACTGGACGAATTAACTTTCTAATATAACGATATCCCTTTTTATTTTTTAGTTTATGTAATCTTTTTTCAAAAGATTTCATTGGAATATTTAGAATAAAAGCAATTGCCGCTCCTAAAACAAATGGAAAGATAATATTCCATAGTACGTTAAAAAAAGATAATATTGTACCTAAATTTTGTAATGCTGAAAATAATACAATCGCAAAAGTAATTATAAATAATATTCTTTTCATCGATCGAGATTGTAAACCCATAATGATATCCTCCCTATTGTATGTACTAGTATAGCATATTTTATATGTATTTGTGATGAATTAGGAATAAATGATAATACTGTCTCTATATTTTAAAGAACTTATACCTACATCTTCCTTAATTACTGTAGCTGATTTAGTTAATAAGAAATTTAAAATAGATGTTATTACATTTTTGTAACAAAAAACACTGTTCTCAATAATAAGAGACAGTGTTTTAATTATTTACTCTTGATCAAATAATGGTGTAGATAAATAGCGGTCTCCACCATCTGGTAAGATAACAACTATATTCTTTCCTTTATAAGCATCTTGTAAAGCTATTTGTTTAGCTACAAATAATGCTGCACCACTAGAAATACCAACTAAAATACCTTCTGTTTTAACTAATTCTCTAGCAGTTGTAAAAGCATCTTCATTAGAAACTGTTATAACTTTATTATAAACATCAGTATCTAGTGTTCCTGGAATAAATCCAGCACCAATTCCTTGGATTTTATGTGCGCCACTCGTTCCTTTAGTTAGTACTGGTGAATCTGTTGGTTCAATTCCAATAATTTCTAGATCTGGTAGTTTTTCTTTTAGGTACTTTCCAATTCCAGAGATACTTCCACCAGTTCCAATCCCAGCTACTAATACATCAATTTTCCCATCCATTTGTTCAAATATTTCTGGCCCTGTTGTTAAATAGTGGGCTTTTGGATTAGATGGATTTTGGAATTGACTAGGGATAAAGCTATTAGGAATCTCTTCTGATAATTCTTCTGCTTTTTTTATTGCGCCTTTCATTCCTTCTGCTGCAGGAGTCAATACTAATTCAGCTCCATATATTTGTATTAGTTTTCTTCTTTCAAGGCTCATACTTTCTGGCATTGTCATGATTATCTTCATTCCTAAAGATGCTGCAACAGCTGATAAACCGATTCCTGTATTTCCACTTGTTGGTTCAATTAATGTAGTATCTTGATTAATTGCACCACTTTCAAGGGCATCTAAAATCATTTGTTTCGCTATACGATCCTTCATTGAACCAGCGGGATTAAAGTATTCTAACTTAGCTACAATTGTTCCTTGTAAAGCATTTTTATTATTAAATTTTTGTAATTCTAACATTGGTGTATTACCAACTAAGTCTAAAAAGTTCTTATATATTTTATTCATTTTCATATCCTCTTTCTTATTATTATATTATGCAGTAATCTTATTACTTATAACATCGCCCATTACGAAAATTATGTCTTAGTTGTTGACTTAAAACAAAACTCATACAATCACCTCTTTTTATGTTATTAACAATAGAATAATATATATCTATTGTCAAGCAACGTTATCATTTATTTTTAGTATACGCAAAAGATATCAAAAAGACTCTAATAATATTATAAAATTTTATTATATCGAATGAAAGCGCATACAAAAAATGGCATAATAGAAACTATAATTTCATGAATTAGGAGGATATGATATGAAAATTAAAGCAGCAGTCACTTGGGGTGCTAATGAAGGTTTCAAAATGGAAGAGGTAGATTTAGCAGAACCAAATGCTAATGAAGTATTAATTGAAGTTCTAGCGACAGGTGTTTGTCACACTGATGCCGCTGCCGCTGGTGGACACATGGGAGTACCGTTCCCTATGGTCTTTGGTCATGAAGCTTCCGGAATTGTTAAAAAAATTGGAGCTAGTGTAACTAAATTCACTCCAGGTGATGCAGTTGTTGTTGCCTGTTGTAAATGCGATCATTGTGACCCATGTTTAACTGGAGAACCAGGTTCTTGTGAGAACATTCCTGTTTTAAACTTTGGTGGAGCCATGGAAGATGGCACAAAACGTATTTCTAAAGATGGAAAAGAAATTTCAACATTCTTTGGGCAATCAACTTTTGCTACACATGCGATAACAAATGAAAAAAATTTAGTTAAGGTTGAAAATAATGAATATTTAGAATTATATGGACCTTTTGGTTGTGGGATAGCTACTGGAAGTGCAACAGTTCTTGAATGTTTAAAACCTAAATTCGCATCAACTATCGCAGTATATGGATGTGGTGGTGTTGGTTTAAGTGCTGTTATGGCAGCCAAAATAGCTGGTTGTGCAAAAATAATTGCTGTTGATATTAATGATGAACGCTTACAACTTGCGAAAGAACTTGGAGCAACACATATCATAAATAGTAAAGATAGTGATACAGTAGAAAAAGTTCGTGAGTTTACTGATGGTCATGGTGTTAATTATGGTGTTGAGTGTTCTGGTAAAGGATTTATCGCTAAACAAGCCTTAGCAGCACTAGGGAAATCTGGCGAACTTGCACTAATTGGAGCAGGTTATGAGCCAACAGAAATTGATTTAAATTCAGAATTCTTATTTGGTACAAAGAAATTAGTTGGTTATATAGCAGGGAAAGTTTCTTCTCAATATTTTGTACCTAAGCTAATTGAATATCATAAAATGGGGAAATTCCCATTTGAGAAAATGGTTAAATTCTATGACTTTAATGATATTGAACAAGCATTCGCTGATTCTGCAAGTGGTAAAACAATCAAACCTATTCTAAGAATTAAATAATATAAAAACCAGAGGTACTATTATTCATAAATGAATGTAGTTATCTCTGGTTTTTTATCTAAATATTTCCTGGAAAATATTCTTTTGTCAATATTTGATTATAAATCATGATATATAGGTTTCATTTTATCAAATGTACAAAAACTAGTAAATCCTAGATTCTTTAATTCTTTTTTTACTTCTTC
>JBKEBJ010000479.1:0-4460 GCA_047973105.1 Coprobacillaceae bacterium
AGTTTCACCATATAACAATCTTGTTGTGCATGTATATATTACATATTCTAAGGATGAAGATGCATCTTCTAAAAGAGAAAAATATTATATTGAGGTGAATCCTAATGAGACTTGATAAACTATTATCTCATCTTGGAATAGGAACTAGAAAAGAAGTGAAAAAATATATCCGTAAAGGATATGTTTTAGTAAATGGTGAAACAATAAAAAAAGATGATTATAAAGTAAACGAAAATGAGGATGAAGTTATTTTTGATGGAGAAGTATTACAATATCAAAAATTTGTATATTTAATGTTGCATAAACCAGCAGGTTATATTTGTGCTACGCACGATCAAACACATGCCACTGTGATGGATTTAATTGATGGTTATGATAACTTTGATTTATTTCCAATTGGAAGATTAGATAAAGATACAGAAGGATTATTATTACTTAGTAATGATGGGGATTTTGCACATAAATTAATGTCGCCAAATCGACATCATAGTAAAGCTTATTATGCTATGATTGATGGAGTTGTAACTAATGAGGATGTAGAATATTTTTCTCAAGGAGTAACAATTGATACTGGATATACTTGTAAAAAAAGTAATTTAGTAATATTATCCTCAACTTTAAATAGCAGTGAAATTGAAGTTGAAGTGTTTGAAGGAAAGTTTCATCAAATTAAAAAAATGTTTGAAGCTGTAGGAAAGAAAGTACGTTATTTAAAGCGGATTAAAATTCGTGATGTTGTATTGGATTCAACTTTAAAAATTGGGGAATTTCGTGAGCTTTCTTTTGATGAATTAGTCGACTTGAAGAAAGATTTATGATACTATATATGATAGGTATTAAAGGAGAATTTTCATGCGATTAAGAAACAACCCCAAAGCAGGGGAAATATTAGAAGAAAATAGTGATTTTGTTATTACTAATCCAAATTCATATAAAGGAAAATGGGATACTGTGTTTTTAAATTCACATCCTATACATATAGAAATTGGAATGGGTAAAGGAGATTTTATTTACCAATTAGCTCTTCAAAATCCAAGTATAAACTACATAGGAATTGAAAAATATCCAAGTGTGTTAGCGATAGCTGTAAAAAAAGTTGATTCTTTAGGGAAATTACCAAACTTAAAGTTATTATCATTTGATGCTATATCATTAAGAGAAATATTTGAAACTAATGAAATAGCACAAATATATTTGAATTTTAGTGATCCTTGGCCTAAGAATAGACATGCTAAAAGACGATTAACTTCGGAAACATTTTTACCAATCTATAAAGATGTTTTAAAGGATACAGGAACGATTGAATTTAAAACAGACAATCAAGGATTGTTTGAATATTCTTTAGTATCATTTAATGAGAATAAATTATCTTTTCAATATGTAAGTTTGGATTTACATAAAAGTGATGAAATGGAACATAATATTATGACTGAGTATGAAAGGAAATTTTGTGAAAAAGGTCCAATCTATAAAGTTGTAGTTAAATATTAGGAGGAAGTATATGGATAACTTAATTACGATACATAGTTTAGAAGAATTTGAAAAAACAACGGAACAAAAAAGTATTTTTCTATTCACTACAAATTGGTGTCCCGATTGTGTATTTATAAAACCATTTATTGGTGATTTAGTAAAAGATAATCCAGAATTCACATACTATTTAGTGGATTGTGATGATCATATAGATATATGTAAGGATTTGGATATATTAGGAATACCTTCATTTGTTGCGTTTAACAATAAAGAGGAAGTGGGAAGGTTTGTTAGTAAACTAAGAAAAACAAAAGCAGAAATACAAGCTTTTATTGATTCAGTGAAATAAGGAGGTACATATGATTTTTCATGCATTTTATAACCCAGAATTTGTGGGTGATATCTTATTAGTCCGTTTAGGCGATGGGAAGACAATTAGTTATACGAAAGAAAAAGATTTAGTTATTTTAAAAAATGAAAATGATGAAATTATTGGTTATAACATATTAAATGCTTCTAAGTATTTTACAAATCTCACAACGGGACTAATTAAAATAACAAAAGAAATAGTAGATACATGTAATGAAATACTAACTATGTATCAATTACCACCAATCACTGCTGATTTAAAAGATAAGTTTATTGTTGGCAAAGTAGTATCATTAGAAGAACATCCAGATTCAGATCATTTGCATGTTTGTCAGATAGATTTAAAAGATTATACAACACAAATTGTATGTGGGGCTAGCAATGTTGCTCAAAATCAATTAGTTGTAGTAGCTACAATAGGAGCAGTTATGCCCTCAGGGCTAATTATTAAGCCTTCTAAGCTACGTAAAGTAGATTCTAATGGAATGTTATGTTCTGCTAGAGAATTACATTTAAATGGTGATTTCAATACATCTGGTATTATAGTATTAGATGAGAATAAATATCAAATTGGCGAATCATTTTTATAGAAAAGGAGGATATACTGATGTTTAGAGGATTATTTAAAAGTCATGATGATGACGATAAAGATGAATATTTTGAACCTGTTGATCCAGTGGTAGAACAACGTCGAAAAGAAAAATTCAGTACACCATTAATTTATGATCAAGATTCTAGTAACAAAGAAAAAGAAATAGTAAATACTGGAAAAGAGAAAAAAATAAAAGAATTAAAAGAGAAAAAAGAAAAAAAAGAAGAAATAATAGTTGATCCTCCTAAATCAGGATATCAACCATTAGAAGTAATCTCACCAATGAGTGGTATTACAAATTCAAAAAATAAAAAATCAGTAGCTAAAAAGGCTCCTATAAAAATGAAAAAGAGAAAAATGGATGATCAATTAGTACCAGTTATTAGTCCATTTTATGGTAGCTTTGGAGAGGAAGAAGAACCTCCAATTGAAGATGCTGTTCTTCAAACAGTTGATGAAAGCAAAGAAATAACAATTGATGAGATTCCTTCAGTGGAAGAAAATTTACGTAATATTGCTAAAATTGTGGAAGAAGAAAAAACACAATTAAAAATTATTGAAGAAAGAACTGGGGAGTTTAAGCTAGATTTTAACGATACTAAAGAAGAGGCACCAACATTGATTGATGAGATAGATGATAATATGTCTCTAGATGAATTAATGAGTCTTTATGAAAAGAAATTTACGGATTAATGATTAAAGGAATTGGTGTGGATATCGTTAATTTACATAGAATTAGAAAAAATAAAAATGCATTAGCTAAAAAAATATTAACAGAGAAGGAATTACATTTCTTTGAAGGATTGACTAGTGAAAAACGTCAAATAGAATTTTTAGGTGGACGCTTTGCTGGTAAAGAGGCATTCTTTAAAGCAGTATCCAATAAAGTTCCTTTTAAAGATATTGAGATTCTAAATGATATTGATGGAAAGCCTTATTGTAATCACAATAACATTCATATTTCATTAGCTCATGAAGATGATTATGCTATTGCATATGTTATATTTGAAAAATAATAGAATGATAAGATACAGAAATTTTGATATTCTGGTCTTATCATTTTTTATTTATAAATAATTATTAGAATTAATTTGTATTTTTACTTTGATTTTCTTCTGAAATATCGATATTTGTAAAAAATGAAATTTACAATTTTTTTAAAATTGGTAATAAAATCATTCTTTTTTCTATGAGGAGAAAAAAATATCACTTTTATTTTCTGAGCTGAAAAAAAGCGCTTGAAAATTGACAAAAATAAGAAAATTGGTAATTTTACGTTTCCTATTTAAATATGTATACTATCCATATAAAGGAGGATTTAACAATGTTTAACGAGGGAGTACTATTAGGGAGATTAGTAAATGAACCAATATTAAAAGAAACAAATGGAGGGACTAAATTAGCTACGGCAGTCTTAGAAATTGAGAAAGGGTTTAAAAATGGTGTGGGAGTAGTGGAATCTGACTATGTAAGTGTTGTTTTATGGCGCGGAATCGCTGAAGCCCTAATCGATTGTAGTAAAAAGGGTAGCATAATTGGTGTTAAAGGGAGATTACAAAGTCGAACATATGAAACATCAGATTTACAAAGAATAACCACTATGGAAGTGGTTGCTGAAAAAGTAAATTTCTTTGATAAATATATTAAGAAAAATTAAATACACTAATCTTATAAACACTATTTCTAAAAATTTTGAAAATAGTGTTTATTCTTTATAAGGATACAGACTATTTTTAGTAGCAAATAATAATTATTGATTGAGTTTATAGTATAAGTTTGGTATAATCTTACATTGAAAGTGGGTGAAAATATGGCTATAGATCAAAGTAAGATTCGTAATTTTTCAATCATCGCCCACATTGATCATGGGAAGAGTACATTAGCAGATCGTATTTTACAATTAACAGGTACTATTGCTGATCGTGATATGAAAGCACAGCTATTAGATAGCATGGAATTAGAAAGAGAACGTGGTATTACAATTAAATTAAATGCCGTACAATTAACATATAAAGCAAAAGATGGA
>JBKEBJ010000001.1:0-3344 GCA_047973105.1 Coprobacillaceae bacterium
GATTAAATAATGCTGCAGATTTAAATAGTAATATGATAGTTTTAGTTAATGATAATGATATGTCTATTGCAGAAAATCATGGTGGATTATATAAGAACTTAGCACTTTTAAGAGAAACAAAAGGAAAAGCAGAAAATAACTTCTTTACATCATTAGGCTTTAAATATGTATATATAGATGGTGGAAATGATATTACATCTTTAATTACTACATTTAAGGATGCAAAGGATAGCAATGAACCGTTAGTAATCCATATGCATACTAAAAAAGGAAAAGGATTTACGATTGCGGAAGAAAATAAAGAGACTTGGCATTGGACTATGCCTGGAACAATAAGTGCAAGCAAAGAAAATGAAAAAGTAACTACTGAAAAAGTAGAGAATTATGCTACATTAATGACGGATATAATAGAGAAAAAATACCAAGAAGATTCTACGGTAATTGCTATTTCTCCTGCAACACCAGGGATTTCAGGTTTCACAAAAGACTTTAGAGATAGAGCTGGAAAACAATATATTGATGTTGGAATTGCCGAAGAACATGCGATTGCTTTTGCATCAGGAATTGCCGCTAATGGTGGTAAACCAATACTAGCTATTCATAGTTCGTTTATTCAAAGAACATATGATCAACTATCACAAGATTTATGCTTAAATAGTAATCCTGCAACAATTGTTGTATTTAATAATGGAATAACTGGTTCAGATGCAACACATTTAGGTACCTTTGATATTCCATTGATAAGTAATATTCCCAATATGGTGTATTTAGCACCGACTAATAAAGAGGAATATATATCGATGTTAGAATGGTCAATTGAACAAAAAGAGTATCCAGTAGCTATTCGTGTTCCTAAAGGAAAAGTAGTAACGACGAATCGTAAAGATATAACAGATTATTCAAAATTAAATACTTTTAAAGTAGTAGAAAAAGGTAGCCGTGTCGCAATTGTTGCACTGGGTAGTTTCTTCTCATTAGGAGAAAGTGTTAAAGATAAATTGAAAACAGATTTAAATATTAATGCAACACTAATTAATCCACGCTATATAACGGGAGTAGATACAAATGTATTAGAATCATTAAAAGAAGAACATGATCTTGTTATTACTTTAGAAGATGGAATTCTAGATGGTGGATTTGGCGAAAAAATCACTCGTTTTTATAGTAAGGATACTATGAAAGTCATTAATTATGGTGGTGATAAAGAGTTTACAGATCGAGTACCATTAGATGAATTATATAATAGATATCATTTAACAGAGGAATTGATTGTTTCAGATATATCTAATATTATAAAATAATTATTAAGAAACTATGCATTGATTATGATATGTAGTTTCTTTGTTTTTTTATGTCTATCAATATGTGTTAAATAATTAAGTAAATATGTTATACTATTTTGTAATAAGGAGGGGACAAAGTGAAAAGTTTAATTCAATTACAAGACTATACTCAAAAAGATATTGATACATTATTTACAATAGCGGATACATTATGCATTGATAAAAGTAAATATAATAATTTTTTACTTGGTAAAACAGTTGTTATGTTTTTTCCAGAAAGTAGTATTCGTACAAGAATAACATTTGAAAAGGGGATTCATATGTTAGGAGGACAAGTAATATTATTTCCTCCAGAAACATTAGACAAGAAAGAGAAAATTGAGGATGTCATAGGATATTTGAATAATTGGGCAGATATCTTAGTGATTAGACATTCTAATATAGATTTATTAAAAGAAATCCAGAAATATTCTAAAATACCTGTGATTAATGCAATGACTAGTGTTAATCATCCATGTGAAATATTGTCCGATTTATATGCTTTATCTAAAGTACGAAAGACATGGAAAAAAGATCAATACTTATTTATAGGAGGCAAAGGAAATATTGGAATGGCTTGGCAAGAAGCCAGGGATGTGTTGGGAATTCATGTAACACAATGTTGTCCAAAAGGTTACGAAATTCCTGATATGGAAGTAATATATGATATAAATCAAGCAGTTCTTGGAAAAGATATTATATGTACAGATCCAATCCCAACAAGTATATTGCATGATTTTTCTAACCATCAAGTGACAATGAAGATAATGCAAAAAGCGAATCCAGGTGCATTATTGAATCCCTGTCCACCATTTTATCGAGGTGAAGAAGTTTCAAAAGAAGTAATAGAAAGTGATTATTTTGTAGGATACAATTTTAAAAAACACTTATTAGAAATACAACAAGCAATTCTTATTTATAGCTTAAAAACAAAAAAGAATGATTAGATTCATTCTTTTCATTTTGAAGTACTATAAAACATATCAGGCTCTTTTCGACTTTTATTTTTCTCTTTAAAACCCGTTTCAATTTCTTTGAAGTTTGGTACATGAAATTGTCTAGCATTTGTTGGACAAACCTTAATGCAAGCTGTACAGCTAATACAACGCTCAGTGTTAGTTTCCTTAGGGGTATCACTAACAAGTGCTTGCATTGGACAAATATCAACACAAGCATTACAAGAAATGCAGCGATTATCACCAGTTGGATACATTGTTCCTTTACCAACAACGCGATAAGGGGTATTTCCTTTTACAAGTATAGAAGTTTTATTTTCAGGATTATAAGCTTGATATAATTTTTTACTTTGTAAAGCAAACTCTTTTAAGAGTTTTTTATCTTCTATATCTGGACGTTTTGAAGCAACAGATTTGAAAATAGAATGTTGAGCAATAAAGGCACCTGCACTAAGAATAGTAAAATGCCTACTCTCCATAACATCACGTAATTCAAGCAATGCATCTTCATATTCACGATTACCATAGGTTACAACAATGATGGTTGGCGTATTGTTTCCTTGTAACTGCTTTAACATTTCTACATAATGAGCTGGGATTCTACCAGAATACACTGGCATACCTACAATTACAAGATCACTATTATCAATCACTAGTGGCTTATCTAGTGGATTACGTAACAAATCATAAGTAACTAATTCATCCTCAAAATGCGAAGATATATATTCAACAATTTCTTTTGTTTTATGATTTGCGCTAAAATAGAGTTGTCTAATTTTTGTCATATCATTTCTCCTTTTATAAAATATATTTCATTATATCATGAAATAATTAATACAAAGATACATATCACAATAATATCTATAATTTTTAGATAAATAATTGAAATTATTCTGACATAATCGGGAACGATATGTACGATAAACAAATTTTTTTATCAAGTAAGGGAGAAATTAACAATGTGTAATCATACGAAGTGGTCTTATCATGGAGAAGAAGGCCCAGATTATTGGGGTCAATTATGTAGTGCCTTTAAAATAGCCGATATTGGTAAGAATCAATCACC
>JBKEBJ010000005.1:0-16966 GCA_047973105.1 Coprobacillaceae bacterium
TTACGTAATTCACTCTTTGATTAACAAACGAATCCACATCATAAGTAGATGTAGTCGTTGTTTCTGGCGAACTTGTATATGAAGCTTTTGTCGCTAATGCAGCAGGTACCATAGTTTTAACTAAGTTTCCTATAGTTGTTGCTGTTCCTGGATTATCAGCACATTGAAAAACAGTAAGAATAATGATTTCTGGATCATCATAAGGTGCTAATCCTGCATAAGAAAATGAATATTTTTCTTTCGTATATCCAGTAGTACCTTCTGATATTTGTCCTGTACCAGTTTTTCCAATTAATTTTATATTTTCATCGTCTAAGCGATACGGTTTCGCTACTGACCATTCACTTTCCATGTTATTTAATAACAAATCATTCATTTGTGAAATAGTTTCTGATGAGAATATTTGTTCTGAATATGTTGGTGTTGCCGAATATACAATTTCATTTGTATTTTGATCAACAATACGATCTACGAAATATGGTTCTACAGTTCTACCATCATTCGCAAATACACTATAAGCACGTAATAATTGTAGTGGTGTAACAGTTGAACCTTGTCCATACCCAGTTGTTATATTTTCTAATAAAGCATCATTCATATCATATGCTGCTGTTCCAGATGGAGATGAGAAACAATCAATTTCACTCCCTTGAAAAAAGCCTAATTTTTTATAGTCTTCTTTTAAGGATTCTTGATCAGCATACTTTGCAATCAGATTTGCGATGGCTGTATTACTTGAAAGAGCTAATCCGGTGTCAAAATCTTTTACTCCCCATCCTGATGGTTTCCAGTCATTTATTGATCTGCCTGGATAAACTTCATAGCTACCTGTTTGATATGTTGCACTACCATTATATTTTCCATCTTCGATTATACTTGCATAAACAAATGGTTTAAAAACAGATCCACATTCATACGTTTGTTCAAAGAAGAAGTTCTGATAACTTTGAACATCTCTTTCATTAGGATTAAAACTTGGATAATTTGATATCGCTAATATCTTACCTGTTTTTGCTTCCATAATTGCACAAGCTGCTAATTCAGATCCTGTTGCTTCTGCTGCAGCTACTAATTGAATATCTAAATCTCTTTGTAAAGAGGCATTAATTGTTAAATGCACATCATTTCCATCTACTGACTCTTCTTCTTCTAAAATACCATTTGGAAGAATATTTTTATTTGAATCCACTTGATATACTCTTCGTCCATTAGTACCTGATAATTCTTCATCATAAGCTAATTCTAAGCCCATCTTACCAACTATAGCTTTGGTAGTCTTTTCCTCTTGAACTTGTGCATATCCTACTATATAACTTGCGAAATCACCCATTGGATAATTTCTAGATGTCTGGGCTGTAAAGTCTAATCCCGTTAATCCTGTTTCCTTAATTTTTTCTACAGTTAAAGAGCTTAAACTACTACCATAAGTACCAAACTCTACTTGATAACTTCCATTATCCATAGCTGTTTGTAATTTTGATGCCATTTCTGCTGTGTCCATTCCAATTAATGGCGCTACTTGTTCAGCAGTTGCCTGCGCATCTTGAACATGCGCTGGAGTATTATTATAACCAACACGACTTGTCGATGTATAAGCAACTAATTTATATTTACTAACACTATTAGCGATGACTTCTCCATCACTACTATATATTTCTCCACGATCTGCATAAATTGTATCTTCTTGTGTACCTCTAGTTTTTGCGAATGCTTCTATCTCTGCACCACTTAAAAAATGTTTTCCTGTTGCTCCAATATAAATAATATTACATATTAATCCAAATATAACTAATGCAAAGATAACATATGCCACCTTTGCACCTTTAAATTGATTCATCATTCTACTTCAGCTCCACCCTCTGTATTATCAGTTGATGTTGCAACAGCATCATTACTATATATGTATCCTTTTCCTTCAGCGATAGAATTAAGACGTGTAAACGATACTAAGTTTTGTTTTTCCATTTCCAACCCATCAATTGTTGATTTAATTGTTTCGATTTCATTTTCTAATGTTTGATGTTCTCTAACATACGATGATTCAACTGCTTTAATAGCTACTATACCAAATACAAACACTGCCATACATGCAATTAAGAATTTTTGAGCAAATGCCTCAAATTTTGTTTTTCTACGTCTCATCTTCTTTCACCCTTTCTATTATCCTTAACTTCGCAGAATGTGCTCTATGATTCTGCTCAAGTTCTTCGTCTGATGCTACAATTACTTTTCTATTAACTAATTCAAATTTTGGTAATAAATACTCTGGTACCACAGGTAAACCTGGTGGTACATCTTTTACTCTTGTTACGTCGTTAAACATATATTTACAAATCTTATCTTCTAAACTATGAAAGGTAATAACTGAAATTCTTCCACCTACATTTAGTAAATCTAAAGATTGTTGTAAAGCTTTTTCAAATACATTTAATTCATCATTTACAGCAATGCGTAATGCTTGGAAAGTTCTCTTTGCAGGATGTCCGCCTTTTCTTCGAGCTGGAGCAGGTATTGCATCCTTAATAACTTCTACTAATTGAAATGTTGTTTCAATTGGTGCGATAGAACGTGTTTGTTCAATTTTTCTAGCGATTTGTTTCGCAAACTTTTCATCTGCGTATTTATACAAAATTTCGACTATTTTTGCATATGGCCAAGTATTAACAATACTATAGGCATTTAGCTCTTGACGAACATTCATACGCATATCTAAGCGATGGTCATGGTTATAACTAAATCCTCTATCCCCAACATCAAACTGTGGAGAGGAAACGCCTAAATCAAATAGAATTCCATCAACTTTAGTAATACCTAAGTTCTCTAGTTCTTCTTTCATATATACAAAATTGGAATCGATAATTGTGTAATTATCACTAATAGCATTCAATTTTTCTTTTGCTGTAGTAATTGCATGTAGGTCTTGATCAAAGCAATATAAATGACCAGTTGTTAACTGTTGTAAAATCTTTTGACTATGTCCAGCACCACCTAATGTGGCGTCTACATATATTCCATCTTCTTTTATATGTAAGCCGTCCACTGCTTCATTTAATAATACTGTTACATGTTCAAATTCTTGCATTTATATATCAAACCCTTCTAATGATTCAGAAATTTTATCAAAATTATCTTTATTATCATCGTAATATGTATCCCAAGACTCTTCAGACCAAATTTCTACGTAATCACCTACACCTACAATTACACACTCTTTTGTTAGCTCTCCCATTTCTCTTAACACATTAGGAATATTAATTCTACCTAACTTGTCAAAATCACATGCTGATGCACGTGAAGTGATCATACGAACAAAAGAACGAGCTTCTTTTTTATTTTTTGGAAGTGTTTGTAACTTGTTGTAATATTCTTCCCAACCAGCTTCCGTGTACAAAGCGAGGCATCCTTCAAAACCACGAGTAACTACAACACTCGCACCACATTGATCTCTAAATTTTGATGGAATAATCAAGCGACCTTTAGCATCAATGTTATGCTTGTACTCACCCATGAACATATAAATCACCCACTTCTTAACACTTAATTACACTTTTCTACCACTTCTTACCACCTATTATATACTTTTATTATCTTCTTGTATAGTGCTTTCCTGGTTTTTTTAAAAGATTTTTTTGTTAAAAAGACATAAAAAAAACAAGCCTAGATTTTTGTCTAGACTTGTCGATAAATAAAAAGCCCCTAACGGGACATTTATTATAATACTTTTTGACCTTTGTAAGTTCCACAATGTTTACAAACTTTATGAGATAATTTATATTCTCCACATTCTGGACATACTACTACAGCTGGTACTGTAAGTTTATCATGCGTTCTTCTTTTATTTCTTCTTGTTTTTGATATTCTTCTTTGTGGTACTGCCATGCGTCCATCCTCCTATTTATCTTTAAAATAATCTTTCAATTTTGCTAACCTAGGATCGATGTAGTCATCATCCTTATCAGTAACAGCGTTATCTAACATCTTCCACCCTTTACCTTCTGAAACGATATTTGCTTCGTCTTTTACGACTCGCATTGGTACGTCTAACATAATGTTTTCAAACACCACTGGTGTTAAATCGACTATGTTTTTCTTTACTTCGCGAATATCTTCTTCAGGATTAGGTTTTTCAAAAGAAAATACTTCTGTAGTAGAAACAGTAAAAGGATATTCCAATTCTTCTAAGGTCAATGCACATGGAAGAAGCATAATTCCTGTAATCTCTAAATCTACATATAATCGTTTTTCTCTTGTATCAAGATTCCCGGTTCCTTGGACCAATATGTCTTTTAAGTTATTAATATGAGGATATTTTTCAAACATTTCAGACGGAAAGGTTAAGCCCTCGTCAATTGTAAAATTTCCTTGTTGTTTAACTATCCATTGTAAGTTGTATCTCAAATTAATCACCTTCTATAACCGCAATGACAATTATATATAAAATACCTCTAGAAGTCAATCAAAAAATATAGTGTTTTGTTGGAATTTTCAATATTTTTTGCGTTTAAACCATTTTATCTATATCTTTAGGAATTTTATTATTCTTAATGATATCGACTAACTTATCCATTTTTGCCTCATTTAGAGATTTGTTTGTCACTTTGGCTATTTGGCCAATAAAATCGCGGATATCTTCATCTTTCTTTAAATCTTTTGTTTGTAAGTCATTTGCTAGAGAAAATATATCCTCTTTACTCACATTTGTTTTGTCTACTACACGTTTTAATAACTTATCTTTATCTTTCATTTTGTCTCGCATATAATACCTCCACTGTACTATATGCAATAACTAAAGAATGTGTTACTTTTCTACCTTTAATTCTCTTTGCATTAATTTTTTAATAACTTCTCTTGGTTCTTTTCCTTTATATAATACTTCATAAATAGCGTTAATAATTGGTATTTCAATATCTTTATAATTTTTTGCATCTTCATGAATAACTTTACAAGTTCGAATTCCTTCACAAGTCTTTGTATTATTTTTCATAAATGTTGCAGCATCATTTGTTCTACCAATTTCTAAACCGGCTTGAAAGTTACGAGAATGAACGCTACTGCAAGTTACAATTAAATCTCCAACGCCTGTCAATCCCATATAGGTTTCTAATTTACCACCCTTTTTCATGCCATAGCGCACCATTTCGGCTAACCCCCTAGTAATTAAGGCAGCTTTAGTATTATCGCCGTAGCCAAGCCCTACTAGGGCTCCTGCTGCAACTGCAATAACATTTTTAATTGCTACACCATATTCTGCTCCAATCTCATCATTCATACGATACACTCTAAAATATGTATTAGAGAATAGATGTTGAACTGTTTTAGCTGTTTCTTCATCTAATGATACTGCACATATTGTAGTAAGCATACGAATAATAACTTCCTCTGCATGACTTGGTCCAATCAAAGAAACTACAGGATAAATCAAGGTTTCATCTAAAACACTTCGAATTGTATCTGACATACGCATATTTGTACCCAAATCAAAACCTTTTGAAGCATTAATAATAATCATTTTTTTAGTAATATAAGGTTTTACTTTTTGTAAAGTTTCTTTCACAAATTGTGTTGGAATTGTAATTAAGATGTAATCTGCATCTTTCATCGCCTCTGCTAAATCAAGAGTTGCTACAATGCCTTCTTCTAATTCTATATCTCCAAAGAATACACTATTACGATGATTTTGATTAATATCATTAACTTGTGATTCTTCTATTCCATACATACATGGTTGATGTCCATTATCATACAATACTCTGCTCAACGCAGTAGCCCAAGTTCCAGTACCTAAAACTGCAATTTTAGCCATGTAATTACCTTCTTTCTATTTAATCTCTTTTACGACAGATAAAATGAATTGGTGTTCCCTCAAACCCAAAAGCATCACGTAAACGATTTTCTAAGTATCGTTTATAACTAAAATGTAAATAATTTGGATCATTTACAAATAATACAAATGTTGGTGGTTTTGTCCCTACTTGATTAGCATAATATATTTTTAATCTACCACCGTTAAATGTTGTTGTTGGATTCATTGCTTGTGCATCAATTAAAACATCATTTAAAACACTTGTTTGTACTCTTTTATTAGAACTATCAAAGGCCTCTTCAATTAATGGAAACAATTGTTCTACTCTTTGTTTCGTCACTGCAGAAGTAAAGATAATACGAGCATAATCTAAATATTTAAATTGAATGCGTAATTCTTTTTCTTTTTTCTGCATTGTTTTTTCATCCTTAGTAACTAAATCCAATTTATTAACAACTAAGACAACGCCTTTTCCAGCTTCATGTGCGTATCCTGCAACATGTTTATCTTGTTCTATAATGCCTTGTTCTCCATCAACTACAACTAGAATAACATCACTTTTTTCTATCGCACTAAGGGCTCTTAAAATAGAGTACTTCTCAATATTCTCATAAATCTTTCCTTTTTTACGCATTCCTGCTGTATCAATAACAGTATACTTTTTACCATCTTTTTCAAATGATGTATCAATAGCATCACGAGTCGTTCCTTCAATTTCAGAAACGATAACACGCTCTTCACCTAAAATAGCATTAGTTAATGAAGATTTTCCAACATTAGGTCGTCCAATAATTGAAAAACGAATATCATCATGTTCTTTATCGATTTCTTCAGCTGGCATTTGATGAATTATTTCATCTAATAAATCTCCAATACCAATACCATGACTTCCAGAAATAGCAATTGGATCCCCAACTCCTAATGCATAAAATTCATAAATAGCATCTTTAAAAGCATTATCATCTATTTTATTTACTGCCAATACAATTGGTTTCTTTGATTTTTGTAGTAAACGGGCTACATATTCGTCTTCACGCGTAATTCCCTCACGACCATTTACTGCAAAAACAATAACATCTGCTTCTTCAATTGCGATTTCTGCCTGCATTTGAATTTGTGTTGTAAATGATGCGTTTTCTAATTCAATTCCTCCAGTATCAATTAATCGAAACTCTCTTGTTAACCAACTGGCTGTTGCATAAATACGATCACGAGTTACACCAGCTACATCTTCTACAATGGAAACACGTTCACCAATAATACGATTAAATATTGTTGATTTACCGACATTAGCACGTCCTACAATAGCTACTATTCCTGGCATATTATCCCTCCCTTACCTTTTCTACTAACTTCATTACTTCTTCTACAACTTCATTTAGTGATAAATTTGACGTATCTACCACCACTGCATCTTCTGCTTGTTTTAATGGTGAATGTTCACGATGTGAATCTTGATAATCACGTTGCTCTATTTCTTTAGTTATGGTTTCTAAATCACATGCAATACCACGTTCTTTATTTTCTAAATAACGACGCATTGAACGGGTTTCAACACTAGCAACTTGATATATTTTTAATTCGGCATCTGGTAAGACAACCGTTCCTATATCTCTTCCATCTAATATAACACCACCCTGAAGGGCCATGTTACGTTGTTGTTCTACTAAAAATGTACGCACTGCTTCATAACTTGATACTTTACTAGCACTCATTGATATTTCGTTTGTACGAATAGCACTACTTACATCTTGCCCATTTAAGTATACTTTATGATTCGGTTCCATTTTAATTTCAATACCACTTAACGCATTAACCACTGCATCTTCATCGTTCATGTCAATTTGATTTTCCATAATATAGTATGCGACACAACGATACATAGCTCCTGTATCAATATATATATAATTTAACTTTTCAGCGATTATTTTAGCCAATGTGCTTTTCCCTGCTGCTGAGGGTCCATCTATTGCGATTTTAATTTTTTTCATAACTTCCTCCTTTAAAAAAACTAAGGTTTTGCCTTAGTTTAAAAGAAAATCTGGTATATAATCATGATACATACTACCACAAATACTACAACCAATGCAATAATTGCATAATTTAATATTGTAACAATTTTTTCATCACGATTTTTTTCTACTACCGTTGTTTCTTCGTTTACTATTTTTTCTTCTATTTTTTCTTCTACAACAGGAGTTTCTACTTGCATCGGTTGCGGAATTACTTCTGCTTCTTCTTTTTCACCTTGCATCGCTTTCTCTGCTTTTTCGACATCCTCTTTTGGAGAAATGGATGCTAGTCTCTCCATCAATGTCATTTTCTTTTTATCTTTTATTTGTGGTTTTTCTTCCACTTCATCTTTCTCTTCTAATTCCTCTTTAATAAAGTATCCTTTTGCGAACTGTTCTGTTCTCATGTTTTCCATTTTGTCTATTTTAATAACTTCTTTTTCTGGATTTCTGATTTTATTTAAAATATCTAATCTTGTATTATAATGTTCTTCTTTACCAACATTCGTCTTAGCGCTTTTTAAAGCTTTATCAAGTTCAGCATTGCTTTCTTTACTAAGTTGTTCAAATGTTTTAGCTTCTGTAATCGTATCTTCTAATTCGATTTTTTTATCTGCATCTGTATTTTTCTTATTAACAAAAGATAAGAATTCATCATCTTCCACGCTTGTTTCTTGTATGTCAGATACCACTTCACGGTTGATTCCTGCTTCTTCTTTTATACCTTCACGCAAATCTTTATATTTTTTAACTCGGCTTGAGTTTGTCATTACAATCACCACCTTGTAACATTATAACATAATTTTTATTCATTTCCTTATTAAATATTGGAAAAAATATATATTTGGTTTATAATAACGTTAGACTTAAAAAGGAGGAATAAAAAATGGCTAAAGCAATAGTAAATGAAAATTGCATCGGATGTGGCGCTTGTGTAGGTGTAGCTCCAGATGTATTCGATTTAAATGACGACGGTTTAGCAGTTAGTAAAGTGGATGGTGACTTAGGTGATCTAGAAGCTCAAGCTAATGAAGGTGCTGAAAGTTGTCCAGTAGAAGCAATTGAAATTCAATAGAATTTCATAAGAAAAAGGAGTTCAATGCTTGAAACTCCTTTTTTATTTATTCTATTTCAAATCTTTTTTCTAATGGTTTAATAAAATAATAAACAGCACCTGTCAAAATCCCTTTAAGGAAATTAAATGGGAAATAGATAATAAAGATTGCTTGTCCATATGGTGATAAGAATTTAAGAAAGCTTGGTATTCCTATATTACTTCCATACTGACTGTTAAAAGCATTAATATC
Source organism: Coprobacillaceae bacterium (assembly GCA_047973105.1). Classification (GTDB taxonomy): domain Bacteria; phylum Bacillota_I; class Bacilli_A; order Erysipelotrichales; family Coprobacillaceae; genus CAKVJS01. The sequence goes on from JBKEBJ010000005.1 coordinate 9,123, forward strand.
TACTGTAAATGGCAAGTCTGTATACCAAGTAGGTTTTTGTGCTAAATAGGTTGGTGTAACAAAGAAATAGTTCGCTAAGAACATTACCATCGCTAATACAAACATAGTTCCTAACATTTGTAAAATATAGTCTAATATCTTATATTTTGTTACAATCACTTTCGTCAATCCAAAATACGTTAATGCTATAGACATTGAAGCTATTAATCCCGTTATTTGTCCTATCGCAATGGGTCCTACTGGTCCCTTTATTAAAATAGAAATAGCAAACTTAGCTATCGAAACAAATAGCGCATATTTTACTCCTAACATACTTACAGCAATCAATACGACAGCCTCAGATAAATCTAGATTCATCCATGGTGCAAAAGGATATGGGATTTCAATTAAATTCAAAACCATTCCTAACGCTGCTAAAATTGAAGCCATCACTAATTTTCTTGTCTTATTATTTTTCATAATTTTCCTCCTTAAAAATAAAAAGATCATGAAAATAGTAATCTTCATGACAAAATAAACATTATAATATGAAATGTTCTTCTCTCATCCAGACTGTACTGTCGGTATAGGAATCTCACCTATTCAGCTTACGCTCGCGGACTATAACCGCCGGTCGGGAATTGCACCCTGCCCTGAAGACTTTATTTTCTTTATTATATTATCATATTCTTAACTTAGTGTAAATCTGAATGATAATTTTTATAAAAAAATTAGAATCTTTTATACATTAGATTCTAACTTTATATTAACGTTTTACTATAGGTAGCCATAATTCCATTTTACCGTCTGGAAAAGATACTTCAATATCTGGACGATTAGCGAATTCATAACCACTATTAGGTAACCACTCCATAACCATTCTTTCTTGGGTTTTTTGAATAGTTTGTGTATCTTCGCTTTGACATGTGAAAATTGCCCATGTTCCACCACCAACAATTAATTCATCTAAGCCTTCTGGTACTTCTTTTGTACTTGATACAGCGATATAGTAATCAAAATCACTGTCATTTAATTCAGGGTTATAATCACTTACCCCTAATAAACCGCTTGGCTCTTGATCCATCAATTCTAAGATTTTAAAATGTGCACCAGTAGTAGCCATTTCCTTCCACATAGCAGGAATCTTTTGATACGACTCTCCATTACGAATCGTTGTTGATAATTTTTTTCCAACAATTCTAAACTCTTCTACTTCTTGTACACGATATTCCATGGCATCTACACCTTTAATAGATAACTCAAAAGATAATGGTGGAAAAGTTTTGATAATAACACCACCTTTTTTTACAGTACTTGGAGCGATTCCATGTAATCCTTTAAATGCTCGATTAAAGGAATTAGGAGAACTATAACCATATTTCATCGCTACATCAATAACCTTTTCACCATTAAGTAAATCCTCTGCTGCCTTTGATAGTCTTCGATTACGAATATAATCTGCTAGAGATACCCCTGAAATCAACATAAACAAACGCTGACAATGATAGATTGAATATCCTAAAATATCTGCTATTTTTTGATGTTCTATTTCCTGTTCCAGATTCTCTTCTATGTACGTTATAATTTTATTCATTCCATCTAACCAATTCATTTTTTCTCCTCTATTTCTCTTTTCTTTTAACAGCCACCCAAACCTCAGCATCATCACCTTGTCCATGGACTGCTAAATCGGGTGCCAATGATTTCATATATCCTGTTTCATACCCCGAATTCAATAATTCATATTCTGATGTTGGTTGCCATTTCGCAACAATATTGAATTCTGTTTTTCCAACATCGCTATTCTTACAAGGAAATATTGCCCATGTACATGCAGGTACAATATATTCTTTTAAATTACTTGGTGTTTCCTTGCTAGAAGCACACCCAATATAGTATTCAAATTTTCTAGCATCATCAGAATCAATGTTATAAACACTAGCACCAATCATCCCAAATGGTTGGATATCCATATACGATAATAATTCATTCCTTTGATTCTCATTTTTAATTACCTGTTCCCATAACTTAGGAACTTCACGATAGCCTGTTCTTTTTTCATTTGTAGTAGTTAGCATAATCCCTACTAGCTTAAATGCTTCTTTTTCTTCAATTCGAAATTTCATCTTTTTTCTCCTTTATAGTATATCATAAGATACTCTTATTTTACGATACTATAAAAAAAGAACCTCACATTTCCTAGCTTAACATGTGAGGTTTTATAAAAACAACTCTAAGTTATCCTCAGAGTTGTTTGTTGTTATTCACCTAATGTGACATCAATTGTTTGTTCAGTACCATCTCGGTTTACTACTACTTTTACTGTTTCACCAGGTTTCTTAGAATATAATTCTGTTAAGAAACTCTTGTATGTAGTAATATCTACATCACCGAATTTTACGATAACATCACCTTTTTCGATTCCTGCTTTATCCGCTGCACTGTCTTTTTGTACTGTAGCAACATAAATTCCATCATCTACATCTGTATCGATATTGTAATGGCGTAATTCATATTTTGAAAGTCCTGAAATTGACATACCTTGAATTCCTACAACTGGTCTACTTACTTTTCCAGTTTCACGAATTTCTGCAACATCTTTCATAACTGTATTAATTGGAATTGCGAATCCCATTCCTTCAACAGAAGTATCACTAAATTTCATGGAAGTAATACCTACTAATTCTCCAGCAGCATTAACAAAAGCTCCACCACTATTACCTGGATTGATTGCTGCATCTGTTTGGATAACATTCATATCCCAATCTTCTTGTCCATCACTATTTAAATCTACTGAAATTGTACGATCTGTTGCACTAACAATACCTTGTGTTACTGTTCCAGCATATTCAATTCCTAAAGGGCTTCCTATTGCTAAAACAGATTCCCCTGTATCTAATAAGTCTGAATCACCAATTTTAATTGGAGAAACATCAAAATCCACTTTGACTTTTAAAACTGCAATATCACTATATTGGTCACCACCAATTAGTTCTGCTTCTACACTTTCTTGATTAGCAAATACTACTTGAATTTGATTTGCACCATCAATAACATGATTATTTGTAATTATATAAGCTGTATCACCATCTACTTCATAAATTACACCACTTCCGCTTCCAGCCAATTGATCTTGTTCATATATAGCAACACCCACCACGCTGTCGCTAACATTTTTAATAACTTCTGTAAGATCTGATTTAACATCATCATTGACTGTTTCTACGGAAGCATTTTGATTATTATTACTAGAATTACTTGTAGTATCCATATTAGACACTAAATGGAATAGATATCCATTCATTGAGAGTGATAGTACAACTAACATGGTAATTATTACTTTAAATATGCTTTTCTTCGTCATTTCCATATTATATCTCCTTTTCTCTAACATATTCCATATTCTATAATCATATATTGTTATAAATATTGTTTTAATATGTTAAACTATGTTTTATGAAATCGGGATAATTACTGTAAATGTAGACCCAATATTTGGTTCACTTTCCAATGTTATATGACCTTTATTTAATTCTACCATTCGTTTTACAATACTTAACCCTAGCCCTGTTCCAATTTTTTTACTTCTAGATCGGTCTACTTGGAAAAATCTATCGAACACAAATGGAATATTATCTTTCGCTATTCCAATTCCTTCATCTTGTACAGTTAAAATAAAATTGTTATCTTTTTCTCTAGTTTTAATAGTAATAACGCCGTCTTTAGAATATTTCACTGCATTAGAAACCAAGTTACTAATTACCGTTTTTATCGTTGAATAATCCAAAATAATACTTTTTTCAATATAGTTTTGATAAATAAGCGATATGCGTTTCTCTTTAGCTAAAGGTTCATACATCTCTATACTTTCCTTAATCATCATCTCTACATCCACATTGATTGGATGAATAGAGACTTGTGGTTGCTCTAAGCGTGATAATTCTAAAATATCATTAATGATATTCTGCATACGATAACTTTCCTTTAATAGTATTGCCATAAATTCATCAAAAGTATCATTATCTTTTATTCCATCACGTTTTAATATTTCAGCACTACCAATAATGGCTGACATTGGTGTTTTTAATTCGTGAGATATGTCAGAAAAAAATTGTTTTTGTAACCTTTCTACTTCTTTCATTTGACTTACATCTGTAAATAGAATAATTGCGCCATTGAAGATAACATCATTAAACAATGGAGTTGTATCTATTTGGTAATATTTATTTTCAACACAAATAATAGTATTGAATTTTCTTTCAGAAACATAACTTTTTTCTAATATATCTAGTATTGATCCATAAAAAGCTTCTTGATAATGTTTATCAAAAATATCATCTAATTCAAAAGCTTCCATGAAACTTGAATTCGCAAATGCAATAATGCCATCTTTGTCCATAAAAATCATTGGCATATTCATTGTCTTTATTAAGGATTCTAATAAATCTTTACTAAATTCATTTTCTCCTTTAACCTCTTTTAATTGGGTATTCTTTTTTATTCGATACTTTGTCATCTTTTTTTCTGCATATTTTTGTTCTTCGTACACAAAAAACAACAATGTTAAACTGCACCCAATAAAGATAAAAATACTATATTGTTCTTGCCAAAGCATCAACAATAATCCAATAATACTTAATGCTATAATCTTTTGAAATAACTTACTCATCATTTTTCACCAATTTATATCCCACTCCTCTAACAGACTTAAAACAAGCCTGACTATCTTTCAATTTTCCCTTTAATTTAAATACATGAATGTCCACTAAACGTGTATCACCATCATAAGAAAAATTCCATATTTTTAATAACAAATCTTCTCTGGATAATACTTTTTCTTTATTCTCTAGGAACATTCTTAATAAATCATACTCTACTTTTGTTAACTGAATATGTTCTTCATTCAAAAATACTTCATGTTTTCCTAAATCCATCGTAATATCTAAGAATTTTAACGTTTCTAAAAAATGATTATGATATCTACGTAAATGCGCTTCTATTCGAGCAATCAATATTTTTGATTGAAATGGTTTCAATAAGTAATCATCCGCACCACTTTCTAGTCCCTGGATAATATCTTCTTGTTGACTTCTAGCAGTCAACAAAATAATAGGTTTACTATAACCTAAACTACGTACTTCACTAATAATAGAAACTCCAGATTTATAGGGAAGCATCCAATCAATAAGAACTAATGAGTATTCATTATCCATCATTTGTTTTACTGTATTTTTACCGTCATAAAGACTATCAACATGATAGCCTTTATTTTCTAATTCGTATCGAATAATTTTATGGATAGAAACATCATCTTCAACTAACAAGATTTTAGTCATTTTCTTTTCCTTCATACCTTTCAATAATTCTTTGTACTACTGGATGTCTTACTACATCCATCGCTGTTAAATGAACAAATTGAATGCCTTTTACTTCTTGTAATATTTGCATCGCTCTTTGTAATCCAGATGTAACTCCTCTAGGTAAATCAATCTGTGTTATATCACCAGTAATAATCATTTTTGAGTTAAAACCTAGACGCGTTAAAAACATTTTCATTTGATTATCTGTTGTATTTTGTGCTTCATCTAAAATAACATAAGCATCTTCTAATGTACGTCCACGCATATACGCTAGTGGAGCTATTTCGATGACACCCTTTTCAATCATTCGTTCGGTCTGTTCAACACCTAACATATCATGCAAGGCATCATATAAAGGGCGTAAATAAGGATCAACTTTTTCCTTTAAATCTCCTGGCAAGAACCCTAAGTTTTCTCCAGCTTCAACAGCTGGTCTAGTTAACACTATCTTTTTAACAATATTATTTTTTAATGCTGCAACTGCAAACACAACTGCTAAATATGTTTTTCCAGTTCCAGCAGGACCAATACCAAAAACAACATCTCTATTCTTTAGGGCATTATAATATATTTTTTGTCCCATTGTTTTAGGATAGATTAATTTCCCACTCATCGTTTTAGCAATCTTAATGCTATATAATTCTTCCATCGTATCTAGATTATCTTTTTTAGAAAGATTTAAAGCATAAACGACATCACGCTTTGTTACAGCAATTCCTTTTTTTATTAAAGTAAGTATTGTACTTATTACTTGTTTTGCATCTTCAAAAGACTTTCGCTGCTCTCCTTCCATAAATAATTCATCACCTCGAAGTGATAAACTTACTTGCAGAGTATCTTCTATCATTTTTAAGTTTTCATCATGCATTCCTGCTAAGGCATGCAATTGTTCCATCGTAAATTCTTCTAATTTAATTACTTGCTTCATTAACTTCTCCTTTTTCTGCAATATCTTCAATCAAAATATATTGTACTTTTAATACTAATTTATTATCTATTATACCATATTCTAAGACCTTTTCACTATCGATTTTATCGACAGCATGTAACTGTGAACGAATAGAAAATAATAAATAACTAAAGCCTTCTCCTTCATCCATTTTATCAGCTTCAATACTTGCCTCAAGGGTTTGATACGTATACGCATAAATATGTCCCTCTACAGGAATAATTTTTGTTTCTCCATCTGTAGAAGTAATTGTATTTTGGACTAACAATTCACCGGCTCGAACATATTGATTTTCCTTAACTAAAATTTGTCCCCCACTAACTTCTATTTTTTGAATCACACCATCTTTTTTAGCATATAGATTTTGAAAACTTATTTCTTTTTCAGATGCACTTTTATTATTGGTATATTCTACCATTAGTACACTTCCAGATTGATAAATATTTAAATAATCGATATCTTGTTGTAACGTCTCTTTTAATGTATCATAAATTTCATTTAATTCCTGATAGCTACGTAATTTATCACCTACATCAATATGTAGTTCATTTAATATTTCTGTAATTTTTTGATTTGTTGTTGGATTGTTTCCAATTATTTCTACACCCCAAATAAAGTAGCTACTAACTAAAATAGTACCAAAGAAAGCTAAACAACCAACAATATTCAAAGCACTCTTAACAGTTAATAACATATAATGTAAAACCCCAATGCTTTTAATCAATGTTACTGGATACCCTTTGATTAATCTGCGTTGATAAATTGGTAAGTAAAATTCATAAATGAATTCATCTGTTTTCTTCAATCGATATAATGTAATAGATTTTTCTTTAAAGGATTGTAATACTTCGACAATATTAGTACATTCTATAGTATAAAAATCATAGCCTAATTTCATTGAAAATCAATCTTTGAAAATGTCCCATGTACAATGACTTCAATATTTGTATAATATGACACATTCAATTCCTTTCATTTTACTATTATAATATTGTCTGGCATTTTTATTTCTATTACTGTTTCTTCTAATCGTAATACCTGTTCATAATACTTAACACTCATCGTGTCTTTTTCTATGATAATCATTATATCACCCCATACATTGTATGAAAAAAAGTAATAATTATACAATTTCTATAAAAGAAAAAAACATCTTACGATGTTCTTTCTCTTCCCCTACTAAAACTATTATCATTGAAATATTGAAAAAGCAGATACAAAGACAATATTATATAGTATATATCCCAATGTACTAAACAACTCACACATACATAAAATAACATATATTTTTATTAAATTGGGTGGATACAATAATTTTATTAATTAAAACACAATATATTAAAAGGACACCAGAGATGTCCTTTTTATTTTTTATCTTTTATCTTTTACTTTTTGTGTTTTTTCTAGCAGCTTCTGATTTTAATTTTCTTTTTAAACCAGGCTTAACGTAGAATTCTCTTTTACGAGCTTCTTGAAGGGTTCCTGTTCTAGAAACTTGTCTCTTAAAACGACGTAAAGCGTCATCTAGCGATTCATTTTCTCTTACTACAGTTTTT
>JBKEBJ010000061.1:0-7803 GCA_047973105.1 Coprobacillaceae bacterium
GTAGCAGGAGTGATATAGGGCGAGATAGACCTATTTTTTTATATTCCCAATGAAGATACGAGTATTTAGTAAAACATAGAAAAAACCGTTAAACAATTGAGGTCAATTGTCAACGGTCTGACTAGAACCAATGGTTCTAGTATTTATTTGTTTTCACTTAATTTATATTCCTTTATTTTATTCTTTTGACTCTTATTTTGCCACCAAAAATACCCAAGACAAATGATTAAAGATAATACTGAAGCAAGTGGTGCCGCTAAGCCAATGATAAACAATGAAGAAAATTTACGACTTAATAAATAAGATCCTGGAACACGTATTAAGAATGTCGCTAACATACTATGTGTAAAGGACACAAGGGCATTTCCGCCACCACTAAAATAAGCGTTGAAACAGAATACAAAACTCACTAATATACAATCCATAGAGTATGATTTCAAATAGGATCCGGCTATCTCTATTACTTTTGCATCGCTAGAAAAGATACTTGTTAATGTTGCTGGAAAAATTTGACAATACACAAATACAAATATCCCAAAACATAATGAATAAATAATACCTAATTTTAATGATGCAGTTGCCCTTTCTGGTTTATTAGCACCTAAATTCTGTGATGTCATTGTCGCAACTGAAGAACCAAATGCAGATGGGACTAACATCGCAAATACAATTACTTTTTCCACTACACCTACTGCTGCTGAAGCCGTAACTCCCATTGTATTAATAACTGCCGTAATAATTAAGAAAGATATACTTACTAATCCATCTTGCACTGCTAAAGGTGCTCCAACTTTTAAAATTTTCTTTAGTGATGTTTTATCAATGGCGAAATCTTTTCTACTTAGTGGGAAAGAGAATCCACTTTTTCTAATATATAATAGGGCAACAATAAAACTTACTCCTTGTGCTGAAATAGTCGCTATTGCTGCTCCAGCTGCACCCATTTTAAAATAACCTACAAGAACAAAATCAACAATAACATTGATTGCACAAGCTAGTCCGATTAAATACATTGGTGTTTTGGAATCTCCCATACCACGATATATCCCACTTACTGCATTATAACCAACAATAAAGGGGATTCCTAAAGTACAAATATAAATATAATCTTTTGCTTCAGCTATTGCTTCTGCAGGTGTCTGTAATAATGGAATTAAATTGTTAATATTAAAGAATATTAACGGTGTTAAAATAATAGCTAAAATAATAAATAATATCGCTAATGTTCCTACGGCTTTAGCACTTCTTTTATCATCTTCTTTTCCAATACAGTGTCCGATTAAAACTGTACCACCCATTGATATACCACCAATAATACCAGTGATTGCTTGCATCATTTGACTACCAATAGACACAGCCGATATCGCTGAAGGGCCGTTAAATTGGCCTACAACTAATAAGTCCATTGCGCCATATAAGGCTTGTAATACATTCGCAAATAAAAAAGGCACGGCAAATGTTAATAATGCTGTACTCACTTTCCCTGTCGTTAACTTTCTTTTATTCATATATTGACCTCCCTTAAATAAAAAGCTGGATAAAACAACGGTTTTACCCGCCATCTTATCCAGCATTCCTACCCTCCGATGGTAACTAATACAATATTGTAAAGGATTTAAATTATATGTCAAGTTTACATTTAAAAATATAGATTACAAAGGATTTTATATCTTAGGCTATTCCTTTTATTAAAGTTATTTATAATAAAGTAATTTACTATTTTATAGAGTATATAAGATTAGGGTATAGAAATATATCCCAAGGAGGTTTAACATTATGAGTGATTTATTTCACCATGTTGGTGGAAGGTTTAGCAGGTAAGTAGTAATTTACATAAAGGAGATTTGCTCATGGAAAATATTATTTTCCTAATAGTCATCTTAGTTTTACTAATTAGGCTATTAGAAAATAAAAATGATGAATAATCTTTCTTAGTATTTTGCTGTTTAATGTTAAACTTCTAAACATGTGAAAAGGAGAAGAACCGCTCTTCTCCTTTTCTTTTACTGTTTAATGCTAAGTATAGTTTAGCATGAATTTTTAATGTTATCAAGGTTTTTTAGTAAATTTTTGTATCATAATTCATATGCTCACATTGCAAAAAGTAATAAAAATTCTCTTTCTACATCTTCAAATTCATGATACGTTAAATCTACATCTTCACTAAGTGTTGGAATCACATCTACTATTTTCTCATCCATTAATGTAAATAATTCATTATATAACATATCATCATCAATTTGTTTTACTTGTTGTTTCTCTTTTTCATCTAAATCTTCTATTCCAAACTTGTTATAAATCAATGTTTGTATGCTATCTTCTATCACTAAATACGTATCCAAATGTTGTTTTACTGGACGTATAATATCGGATAAGTATGCTTCACTAGCATCATGTAATAAACATGCTTTTATAACCTTCTTTGCGTATCCTCTATGCATTGCTTCCTGTGCACAATTAATAGAATGTTGAGCTACTGAATAGAAGTATTTTATATGTCCATTGGCTCTACACATTAAAGATAAAGCATGGGCAATATCTTTTATGTTAATATCTTCTTTTGTTAGTTGCATTGGAAAAATTCTTTTCTTTGTATAAGTTGTCATGTATGTACTCATAAGTATCCCTCTTTTGCTTTTCTAGTATCATACACCTCTTTAATTATCTACGCAATATAAATGTCGAAAAATGTTGTAATAATTATTTGTACCAAATTTAAAAAGGTGTTTTCACACCTTCTTATTTCCATTCAATAGTATTAAAATATTTAGACAGAGTATATGCTATACCATCCTCATTATTAGATAATGTTACTTCATCTGCAATATCTTTTACTGCTGTTCTTGCGTTTCCCATTGCTACTCCACATCCTGCAAACTGTAACATTGAAATATCATTTTCTGCATCTCCAAAAGCAATTACTTCGTCTGCAGTAATATTTAATCTTTCGCAAATCATTTGTAAAGAACTTGCTTTATCAATACCTTTCATTGTCGCTTCTAAATAGAATCTGGTAGAAAAGATAAAGGATAATTCTTCCTTAAAAGGTTGTATAATTTGATCTGCAATAGGCTTTAATTTTTCTTCTGGTGAAGCAATTAAAATCTTTGCTGGATTAAAATCACAGGCATCACAGATATTCTCAACATGCACTATTTCTAATTTATTTCCCTTAGCTTCATGTTGAACTTGAAAGCCATTAGGATTATTAGTAACTAAATGTTTCCCATCATCAACAATAGGTGATACATCAAATTGTTCAATATGACGTAGTAATTTTTTAGCTAATGAATTTGGTAATGCCTTTTCCAAAAGGACATTGCCTGTTGTCATATCAATTACTTTTCCACCATTATACGATAATAATAATCCATGATAATCTTTCATATGTAATTCTTTTGCTTCTGCATTTAATCCTGGTGCTGGTCTTCCAGATGCAAGAACTACAGTTGCACCTTCTTTTTGAGCATTAATTAAAGCATTCACTGTTTTTGGTGTAATAACACCTTCTGAATTATTTAATGTTCCATCCATATCTAAAGCTATTAGTTTAAAATTTCCCATAGTATGTCCCCTTTATTTACACATTTTCGCTCCTGTTTCTAATATTTCCATTTGTAATAATGTTTCTTCTTCTTTTATTACTTGTGGTTTATTTAAAACTAAGAAATTATATAAATCATCGTACACTCTTCCATAATCACCAACTTCTGAAACTACTTTTTCTTCACGCATTACACCATCAGCATCTTGATATGTAAGTGTTCCATAATGATCTAATGTATCTTCACCAAATCCTACTTGCCCAGGCATATAAAACATTTTTAAATGTTCTTCTTGGCGATCTTTAGTTTGTTTAACAAACATCCCTTTTTTACCATATACAATAAAACTTGGTCTTTCTTTAATTCTAAAGTAACTAGATTTAACAGATACTTTTAAATTCGCATAGTATAAATCTAAATCAAAATAATCATTCATTCTTCCTGGTCCTAATAATTGCCTAACATCATAGTGAATACTATCAGGTTCTCCAAAATATGAAATTACTTGATCTAGTGTATGGCATCCATGTCCATATAAATAACTATCATAAAATTTGAATTCTTTTATGTTTTCTGGTATTTCTGGACGATAGTAATCAAAGTGCATTTCTAATTCTAATAATTCTCCTAATTTCCCACTCTCTATTACTTTTTGAACGGTTAAGAAATCAGAATCATATCTTCTGTTTTGAAAACATTGTACTACCAATCCTTTTTCTTTTGCATATGCATAAATATCTTTTGTTTCTTGCAATGTCATCATAAATGGTTTTTCTACCATTACATGTTTTCCATGATCTAAAGCCATCTTTGCATATTCATAATGATAGTGTTGTGTTGTACATACAACAATGACTTGTATTTCTGAATCTTCCATTAATTCTTCTACTTTATCTGTATAATAAATATGTTCTTTCTTTTCCCATGTTGTTGTATTAACATCGGGACTAAAAATAGTTTTTACTTTAATATTATCTCTTAATAATACAAATGGTAAATGATAACGATTTGCACTCTTACCATTTCCTACATAACCTATTGTTAACATATACATCCTCCTTATAGACTATTTTACCTAGTATTTTATTTATATATTTCTTTTTTCCACATATGAAAATTAAATCTTAATGTTGAATACTGCAATTTCTGGTGGAACTAAAAATCTTGCTGCAATTTTTGTAGTGCCTATACCTGTATTTACATATAATTCAGTACCCTCATTTATTGTATAAAATCCACTGGTATAGTTTTGTGCCATTGATGTTTTAACGAGTTCAATTCCTGGTATATATATTTGCCCACCATGACTATGCCCAGATAATACCAAATCCATATCTATGTCTTGAAACAAATCTACACTATCTGGTTCATGGGTTAATAATATAGAATATGCATATTCTTCTTGCATCAATGATTGAATATTGGCAATATTAGGGTTCCCTAATAAACTATCATCTAGCCCTCCTATAAATATTACTTGTTTGTTTGATAATTCTATAGCTTCTCCTGTATTGGATAAAAGTGTAAAACCTGAAGCAGACATTGTCTCCTCATATACCTTTGAGGCTCCACCACCATAATCATGATTACCCCAGATAGCGTATTTTCCATAAGTTGCTTCTATTTTACTTAAATTTTGAATAACTTCTTCAGTAGGACCATAAACTGCATAATTATCAAATAAATCTCCAGTAAATATTACTATATCTGGGCTTTTTTCATTAATTTCTTCAACTATTTTATTAATTCTATCTGCTGTATAGTTTTTACTAATATGTAAATCTGATATTTGGACTACACACATTGTTTCGCCCGTAGGATTATCGACTGTTAAGTCATAACTATTAGTTACCAATCGATATGGCTCTATATAGAATGCCTAACCATAACATAATCCAGCAACAACTATAATTAAAATTATTAGTACTATCAGTTTTTTTATTAGTTTCATAATTATTTATCCTTTCTAAAGATCACTTAAAATTATAATCTACTATCTTATTATATACAAACTATCATTTCTTAATTTTTACTTAATGATTTGATAAAATAAAAGAATCGCAATCACGATTCTTTTATTTATATTCTTATGAAGTATGTAGTCTTTATGTATTTCTTACTTTATATTTTCTAAATGTTAGAAATGTGATTGATAAAAATAATAACATAATATACATATAAATATTTGTTGAATCCCCTGTATTTACTTCATTGTTCGATATATTATTGCTTTGGGATGATGCGATTTCTGCTTCTACTGTAACTTTGATTGTTGTTGAAATCATTGTAGTATTTCCTTTTGTATCTTCATATGTCGCTGTAAATGTTAAATCAAATACACCGCCACCTATTCCTACTGATTGAATTGGTAACAATTGTTCTTGATTCACATTAATATTTGTTACTTTTATTCCAGCATTAATTAACCATGCTTGCACTTCCGATAAATACATTGCTTCGTCACTCGCAAAGGCCTTAGCTTCTTTTTGGGTTAGTGTAATATCTTTCGCTGTAATCGCTAAAGAATCACCATCTGGTGTTGGAATAGGTGGCGGTGTAGTGTCTCCTAAAACTACTACTTTTACTACCTTTGTAACACTATAACCATCTTTTGTAACCGTATATGTTAAGTCATAAATACCTCCTATTGTAGGAGCTTTTTGAATTTCTTCTAATTGTCTTTGATCCATAATAATCATATTTGTTATGTTTGAATATTCAATTACTACATCCTGTTCATCTCTTGTTGTAAAATATGATGATGCTTTTCCTTTAAGTAAAGCAACTGCCTCTGTTAAATCTTTTGCTTCTATATTTTCCAGAATGAATCCTTCTGCATATAATTGAATTGTATTTGTTGGATCTACTTCTATATCTTTTGGTGTTATTAATACTTGTATTGTCTTATCTGTTGTTCTTCCTTCTATATTTGTTGCCGTATAAGTAACTTCATACACGCCTTCTACACTAAAGTCTGTTGAAGGTCCACTTGTAATACTATAGGAAATAGTATCATTTATAGCTAGTGGTGTAGCTGGTCCTGAAATCATTATTTCTTCTGGCGCTTCACCTACTACTTCTTTAGCTTTTTTCCAACTAGCAGTTGGATTATTTTCAACATTACTTTGAATTGTACTATCGCCTAGTTGATATTCTTGATGTGAAGCTATAATAGTTGGTAATTCGTGAACTTTAATAATCTTTGTTTCTGTTGCAGTATTTCCTCGACTATCTTCTATTTCGTAAGATACTTCATAGGTACCAGCTACTGTATACTTTTTATCTTGCATAGAAATCGTGTTTGTAATAGTAACATTATCATCTTCTACCAATGTTATATCCACATTTGTTTCTTCTACTGCGCTAACACCTTCTAATAAATTCACAGTATCACCTACATAATATTCTTGATTCACTGTTGTTATTACTGGTGGTGTTATTGACGCTTGTACAGTAACTATTAAAGTAACACTTATAGTCGTTATATTACTAGCTCCATCGTCATATGTTGCTACGTAAGTTAATGGATATTCTCCACCATTTATACTAGCATTATTGATATCAACTAATTCATCTTGATCTACTGTTATATCTGTTATTTGTGTTCCTGCCTGAACTAAAATAGATTCCACACTTCCTTCAAGAATCGCATTATTATCATCCAATGCTAATGCTTCACTATGTGTAATTGTGAAATTTGTTCCAGTAATAGCTAAGCTATCTCCATCTTCTGTTGATTCTGGTGGTGGTGTTATTGTTCCTTCAACAATAACATTAACTGTCTTTATTGCGACTTTTCCATCTTCTTTTACACGATATTGTAGTGTATAGAAACCACCTTCTTTAGGTGCCTTTTGAATAGCCTCTAAATGGTCTTTATCAACTGTTATATTTTCTGTTATATCTTGGTAACCAATAATAGTATTATCTTGATCTCTTCTTGTATAATAAGCGTTACTATTGCCATGATTTTCATCCTTTGCGATATCCTTAGTCAATAATTCTGCTTCTTCATTTTTTATACTAAATCCTGTTGCATCAATTTTTACATCACCTGTGCTATCTGATTCACTAGTATCAGAGATAACTAATACATCTACTGTTATACTCACCATCTTCTCATCTGGATTAGTAGCTGTATAAGTAACTTCATATAATCCTGTTATAATAAAATCAGTAGATGGACCACTTTTTATAACATATGAAATAGTAAAAATTGATGGATTTGTTACATCTGGTCCACAAATTGTCGTATCCA
>JBKEBJ010000068.1:0-1764 GCA_047973105.1 Coprobacillaceae bacterium
CGTTTATTTTACAAAAGCAAATGCTAGTAGTAATCAAGTAGATGCAAGTATGCTGAATAATGTAGATATGTTAAAAACTAAAGCAGAAAAAGGTGATATAACAAGTTCTATAACTGCATCAGGCACTATAGAAATTGAAGATAGTAGTGCATATTATAGTGAGACTAGCGCAAGTATTGATGAAATTTATTTTGAAGTAGGAGATGATTTTAAAAAAGGTGATATCATAATGGTTTATGATGTTACAGATTTAAAACAAGAAATAAATGAATTAAAAGTGTCAATACAAAATGCCACTATTACATTAAATGCACTAATAGATGGATTAAGTGAAACAGAAGAAATATCATATAAAGAAAGTATAACTTCTGCTGAGAAGTCTCTTGCAAGTGCTGAACAAACTTATACTGATAAGTTATCTTCTTTGGAAACTCAAAAGGAAGCTTTACAAACAGCAGAGAATGAGATGGAAACTGCAAAAACAGATATGGAAAACTATAAAACATTGTATGAATCAGGAGTAGAGTCTCAATCTACATACAA
This sequence comes from Coprobacillaceae bacterium, assembly GCA_047973105.1. Lineage (GTDB taxonomy): Bacteria > Bacillota_I > Bacilli_A > Erysipelotrichales > Coprobacillaceae > CAKVJS01. The sequence continues at coordinate 544 of JBKEBJ010000068.1, forward strand.
TAACTATGTTAAGACATATGAAGATAAAGTTACATCTTTAAATAATGCAAATAGAGATTTGGAGAAATTAAATCAAGAGATAGATACAGCAAAAACGGATATTGAGTATGCTAAGGATTCTCTAGAAAAATCAAATAAAAAATATGTTATTGCAAAAAATCCACTTAATGATACAAGTACTAAAAATAGTTATACTCAACAATCTAATAATTTAACATTACAAAAAGAAAAATTAGTAGACTTAGAAGAAGAATTAGCAGGGATTGCTAATGGTGTTATCGCACCAGAAGACGGAACTATAGTAACTATGACTGGTAGTAAAAATGCTTCTATTGAAGAGGGGCTGGAATTATTTACATATACAAATTATGATAATGTAGTAGTTACATCAACAGTATCTCAGTACGAAATAGGTGATGTGTATATAGGTCAAAAAGTAAATATGTACACTGATGATGATACTGAAAATATTTATGTTGGTGAAATTACTGAGATTGGAAATGAAGCAACAGAAGCTACAATAAATAATGGTACAGTAAATGTAGTGCCTATAACAGTATCTGTTGATGGCGATGCAGATGTATTAAAACCAGGATTTGAAATTAATGCAGAAATAATGATAAATGATTTACAAGATATAATTATTGTGCCAGAGAGCAGTGTTATAACAACAAATGAAGGTAGTTTTGTTTTTATTATAGAGAATAATGCATTAAAGAAAACTTCTGTAGAAATAGGTGTAACAGATGGAAATTATACAGAAATTAAAAGTGGTGTAAATGAAGGAACTGAGATTTTAGCATCTGCAAGTCCTATGTATACTGATGGCATAACACTTGAAGAAATATCACAAACTACAAGTAGTGAAGAATCTACACAAATGAATGGGATGCAAGGTGTAATGGGTGGAGCGCAAGGACAAATGCCGTCAGGGGGAGGAATGCCGTCTGGAGGAATGCCATCTGGAGGAGGAATGCCATCTGGTGGTATGAGATAGGAGGTTATTATGATAAGTATTAGAGACCTCCGTAAAGAATACAATCAAGGAGGAGAAACAGTTGTAGCTCTTAATGGAATATCATTAGAAATAGGTGCAACAGAATTTGTTTCTATAATGGGTTCATCAGGTTCTGGTAAGTCTACTATGATGAATGTGCTAGGTTGTCTTGACAATCAAGCTGGTGGAGAATATTTTTTAGATAATATAAATATAATCGGTGC
>JBKEBJ010000110.1:0-2194 GCA_047973105.1 Coprobacillaceae bacterium
ATCTTTATTACAAATGGGGGAACTGTTATTCCTTCACAAGTTGGGAATGATGGATTTCGTATAGAAGAACCAACAAGAAAAGGATATACATTTGATGGCTGGTCTTCAAAGGCGGATGGAAGTGATACGTTTGATTTTGAAAATACGAAAGTAAACGGAGTGGTTTTTGTTTATGCAAAATGGGTAAAAAGTACTTCAGACTACACGGTTGTTTATTGGTTTGAAAATGTAGAATCATATAACAGTGATCCAACAAATCCAGAACATTTGAAAAATTATAACGTTGTATATTCAAATGGTAAAATAGGAAAGACAGGAGATAAAATTACAGTAAATGCAGCGGAAGCGGGATATGCATTTGGTGGTCTGACTGTGACAGATCAATTAAATTTTGGTGATTTTGTATACAGTGATGAGATTGAGGTTTCAGCAAATGGCCAAACAAAATTGAATGTTTATTATAATCGAATAGAATTTACTTTTAATTTTGATGTACGCTACGGTTTGAAAGCAGGTGTAGGAAGTGATGCTAGAACTGCAATTACTGGATATACAATAGAAATAGGAAATGGAATAAATGTTGGGAATTACTATACAATATCTTCTCCTAACCGAGTAGACATTGTATAGTAATTCCCAACAAAAGTAAAAGGTCCAGAGGGAGATACTTCATATTTTTCTAACTGGTCATCATATTATGGAAATAACAATGCAATTATGAGTGCAATGAGTTTAAGTGTTGCTTTTTCTGGGGCAACACCTGTAAGACCATAGTATTATAATAAAACCAGACCATTGCGTGATAAAGTAACCGTATATCCCACTTTTATTAAAAATCCAACTTCAGAACGTAGGTACTACTACACAGAATTATTAGCAGAGGATGTTCCAGCAGATATAGAAGATCAAATAGCTGCAGGAAGTACTGAATATAGAAAATGGACATCATTAAATAAGTCTTATCCAGGTACAAGATATTACAAGCTTACAATTGTTGCTGGAGTTAATTATCAAAGTAGTATGACAGAAGATAAACTAATAAGTTCTGCAAAGACATGGTCAGGCAGGGAAATTACTGGATTTGAAACAATTGGAAAGGCAGGAGATACTGCAAGTAATTGTACAACAAGTGATTTTCAAAAAGCATTTTTTGAAAATGATAAAGATGGAATTCTAAATAAGCATGGGCGAGTAGAGTACTATATGCCAAGAAAGATGAATACGATTACACTAGTAATGGATGGTGGAAAAGTAGAAGGTATTGAAAAATTAGACAATTATAAGATATCAGGAGTAAATTATATTGGTACCTATTTGTATAATCAAATGATAAAACTACCAAATAGTGAAGATATTGAGCTGAAACAGGCTGAATTTGAAGGCTGGTTTTTAGATGAAGAATATAAAACACCATATGTAGTTGGCAAAATGCCAGTGAACGGATTGGTATTATATGCAAAATATAAATATTTTTCAGTAAATGTAAAATATTATGATGGTGAATTAATTAAAAATAATTTTTATAATTTTAATGAATTTTTATCTAAACATGATTTAGAAGGAACAGATTATGAAAACTTAAAAGTTGGAGACGAAGTAGAAGGAAAAGGAATTTTCCAAGGTTGGCGATATTATGCAAATAATTCTAATGTGCTAATTGAATTTGCATTAAACTTAGAGTTAGTTGATACAGAATATAATATTCATGCGACTTGGAAAGATAAGAAATACACAGTCACTTTTATGGAAGATAAAGCAGAAGGTGACTTCAGTGAATTAACAAGTATGGAAGTTGTATCAGGCGGAAAGAATACATTGGCATTAAATAAAAAGCGAACACCTGTATTGTCTTTGGAAGGATATGATTTTATTGGGTGGAGCAAGACATCCAATGATACAGAAGTAAACTTTAATGCTGCCACAAGAATTGTTGAAGATATTGTTGTTTATCCTATTTGGAATAGAATTAAAGTAAATGTCACATACAATGCAAATAATGGAAAAATGACTGAGTCAAATAAAAAAGTAACATTATATCATGGACAAAGCTTTGATGAAATCAATGAAACGTTGCTTGATAAAGATAGTGTAACCCGGGAGGGATATATATTCAGAGGATGGGAAACAGAGGATAAAGAGATGTTTCAAACGGATCAATTAATAAAAGAAGATACTATTTTGTATGCAAAGTGGG
>JBKEBJ010000116.1:0-3131 GCA_047973105.1 Coprobacillaceae bacterium
CACAAATCTTGATTTTGTTATGTATTGCAATACCAGTAGGATTAGGATTAGGTTTCCTTATCTTTCCAATGGTCAATCAATACATGTATAAGTATTTAAATGTCACGGCTTCTACAACATATATTCCAATGACAGCGATTTTACAAACAGTAACGACGATTATTGTTATGGTTGTATTAATTGCGGTTGTTGTTAGTGGGTATTTGTATCGACACGATATTCAAGAGTATTTAGGCTCTAGTAGACCAGTCAGTACAAGTAAGAAAAAGTCACTTTTACCACCAGTTGTATATGTGTTTCTTTATATAGTCGGAATAGTAATGATGTTCCTTGATGAACATAGTGCTACGTCTTATGTAGTTCCTACAGTTTTAGGAATGTTTGGGGTAACAGGTTTAGTCGAATATGCAATACCAAAGATTATTATGAAATTGAAACAAGGAAAGATGCTAACGAAAAGATATGCACTAATCTTTGCATCGAATGTTAGTTATACAATTCAACGTTCTGCAACATTAGTTACATTAACAGTTATATCAGTAACTGGAATGGTAGCTATATTAGCTTCACAACAACAAAATCCAAGAGAATATATTACAGCTATTGTTGGTTACATGGTTTTAATTGTATTATTAGTAACAACAGTTGTTTATAGCTTTTGTAATGATGTACAACAGCGTACAAGAATGTTCCGTAACCTATGGAATATTGGATATACAAAAAAAGAACTATATATATTAGTTCGAAATGAAGTATTATATTTCTATTTAGTATTGTTATTATTACCTTTAATATATGTACTATTTATAGGTGGTCGATTTGTTTATTTTGGTGATATGGAAATATCTTTATTACTTATGACTATTGTTGCATATATTATCCCAATGATAATATCTTCACTATTAACATATCGTGTATATGTGAAAGCAGTTATTAACCCAATTAAAGGAGTAGAATAAAATGGAAAAAAAGAAAATATTAGAAGCAAAGAATATTACAAAAATATATGGATTAGATACTAAGAATCCAGTGACTGCTTTAACTGGTGTATCCTTAACAATTGATGAGGGAGAGTTTGTTTGTATTATGGGGCCTTCTGGTTCTGGAAAATCAACATTAATTAATAATATATCTACCATTGATATTCCTACAAAAGGTTTTGTATTCATTAATAATGAAGAGATACGTGAGATGTCAGAAGGAAAAATCGGGAAGTTTCGTTACGAAAATCTTGGTTTTATTTTTCAAGAGTTTAACCTATTAGATTCTTTAACGGTTTTTGAAAATATAGCCGTACCTTTAACTTTAGCTAAAGTTCCAAAAGATGAAATTCATAAACGAATTGAAGAAGTAGCTATTAAATTAGGGGTTAATGAATTATTGGCTAAATATCCTGGAGATTGTTCTGGAGGACAAAGACAAAGAGTAGCGATATGTAGAGCTTTAGTTACAAATCCTAAATTAATTGTTGCTGATGAGCCAACAGGTAACTTAGATAGTAAAAATTCACATGAATTATTATCTTTATTCAAAGAATTAAATGAAAAAGAAGGGGTTTCTATTGTTATGGTTACCCATGATTCAATGATTGCTTCTTATTCATCTAAATTATTATATATTAAAGATGGAGTTATAGACGTAACTTTAACAAGAGACCAAATGACCCAAAAAGAGTATTTCTATAAAATTGTTGATATCAATTCTAGTGAAACGCAAGCATTGTTTAATGACTAATGGGAATTCTTAAATTAGCGTTACAGTCTGTAAAGACAGATAAGGTAAGGAGTATGTTTTACTGCCTTACCTTTATATTAACAACAATTTTTATATTTACTTTTTTTAGTATTATATTTCATCCTGAAACAAATATTAATTTAGGAAAAGATGATAGTACCTTGGTAACAGTTATCGCTACAGTGGTTATGATTGTAGCGATGATGTGTGTGTTTCTAGCTAATAACTTTTATATTAATAATAAGAAAAAAGACATTTCTGTTATGTTAATGTCAGGGGCATCAGTATATCAAATTGGAATATATTTATTTGTTCAAAGTATGTTATTAATCATTATTGCTATACCTATAGGTATGATTATTGGATATTTATTAATGCCTGTATTATCTAATTTATTTAATGATTTATTTATTTCAGGATCTAATTTGTATATAACAAGTGATGCTCTTGTTGCAACTGCATCGATTTTATTCTTTGAAGTTATATGGTGTACATACTTGAATGTTGGATATTGTTATCGCACAAGTGTTCAAAAATTACAACAAAATAAAATTGATTTAGAAATCCATGGCATAAAAATGAAGAAAAGAAGTCAGTTTTTCTGGATTATTCTATACATTATTCCATTTATATTATTCATTATTAATAATGATACATTAGGTTATGCTTTATTTGCTTGTGTTGGTATCGTTGGCGTATATGGGCTGATTAAACATGTTATACCTAATTATATTAATATAGTAGAAAGAGACAAAGCTTTAGAGAATGATAAAATGTTTATTGCTTTAGGGTTTGTTAGATATAATTTACAAAAAATATTTATATTAGTATTAATTCTATTAATATCATCAATACTATTAATGGTATTTGTTATACATCATTTGGCTATGCCTTTGATTAGTATGTTAACAGTTGTTTCTTATGCTAGTGTGATGATATTAATGTCTATTACCATTATTTCAAAAATAGGGATGGATTTACAACACCGTAAAAGGAATTATCAACATTTATCATATTTAGGATATACAAAGAAATCATTAAAATCTATTATGCAGATGGAAATGTTATTGTTCTATGGCATATTGCTATGTATTCCTTTATTATATGAGATAGTAATTGTTGGTAAATTAGTATTGAATCAACAAATTACATTGTTTTTAGGTGGTAGTATGTTATTGATTCAAATCCTTCCTATTATTATAAGCTATATTATTAGTGTTTTGATGTATCATAAAGTATTACCTAAATAAAGATTTGTGTTATAATTATAGAACTAAGAAAGCTAACTATATAGAAGTCAAGTAAGAAATAAAACTTTATTGAATTAGTATGTAGTTAGCTGATGAGATCATTGAAAAGTGAATTTGTGTACACTGAAAACAGCTACTAATGTAGAT
>JBKEBJ010000117.1:0-8797 GCA_047973105.1 Coprobacillaceae bacterium
ACTAACTGGAGAAATGGCGAATAAGTACGATGTGTATTATCGAGTACATGCAGAAGATTATGGATGGTTAGGCTGGGCAAAGAATGGAAGTTCAGCAGGAACATCAGGATTATCAAAACGACTAGAAGCAATAGAGATAGTACTTGTAGAAAAGGGAGGAAAAGCTCCTGGAAGTACAGCTAATTCTTATATAAAAAAATAGATATTAATTATAAAAATGGAAAGGATTTTAACCTTTCCATTTTTATTATCTGTACTCCTGTAAAAAATAGAATATTTACTATTTATATATAATATGATAATATTATAAAGTGAACGGTGTTCAATTTATAATCAGGAGATATAATTATGCGTATTAAAGAGGATGAAGTGATAAACAAGAAAAGAAAAGAAATATTAAATGTAACAAAAGAAATTATTATTGATGAAGGAATATCGGGTGTATCAATGAGAAAAATCGCAAAACACTTAAATCAAGTGCCTGGGAACTTATATCATTATATTAAAAAAAAGGAAGAAATATTATATTCTTTAGTAAAGAATGAATATGAAAAAATTGTTAAAGTTGTTTCTAATAAAGTAGAGGGAACATATAAAGAACAATTAGTAATAATAATGAAACAGTATATAAATTTAATGATTGATAACTATACTTTATTTGATGTAATGAATCATATTAATAATGCAGAAATTCAACAGCAATTATATATTTTAACACCAGGAATATCTCAGAACAGAAAGAGTATACAATCCTTATATCAGTTACTTAGTAGGGGATGTAAAAATGGGAACTTTAATATTACAAACTTGGAATTACGAGCACAACTAATAATTAGTGGAGCACAAGGAGTAGTCCAAAGAATCGCAATAGAACAGCCAAACAACAAAGAAGAAATAATTAATGAATATATTTCAATAATATTACAATCAATAGAAGGAGAAAAACAATGAAACAAATAGTAGTATACAATAGTAAACATGGAGCAGTAAAAGATGTGGTTAAGTTGATTAAGGAAAGAGTTCCAGAAGTTATAATACATAATATTAAAGAAGGAATTCCTAATATTAATGAATACGAAAGAATTATTATTGGAACTAACGTAACAGCTGGGCAAATTGATAAAGATTTAAAGCTATTTTGTGAAACAAAAGAGGTATTAAGTAAAGAAATAATACTGTTTGTTTCAGGGTTAAGCAAAAGCATAGAGGAAGTATTAAAACAAAATTTTAATGAACAATTTTTATCTATTACAAAATAAAAATATGCAGTTGGTGGAAAGCTGAATTTTCCAGATATGAATATATTTGAAAAGGGAATTATAAAAGTGATTAATAAAAAAGATAAGTTAATTTATAAAATAGATAACAAAAAGTGTTATGATTTATTAAATTATACTATTATTGATGAACTTATTATGACAATTAGTAATATAAAATGATAAAAAAGCATAGAATTAATGAAAAAGATGGATACATCTTTTTTATTTGGCAATAAAATAGATATATAGAATTATTTTTTTTAAAAAGTACAACAAAAGAAATAGTTTTATATTAATAATATTTGTTTTTTGTCGAAATTGAATGATACATTTAATGAATTATCAAACTTATAAACAGAAAAGACGGCGAAAAATCGGAGTTATTTTAATTAAGTAAATACTGATGCATTTAGATATTTGACAAAATTAATTTAATTTGATATCATGCATCGGAGGTGATTTTATGTACTTTGATACCCATGTACATTTGAATAGTGAACAATTGTACGATGATCACGATATGTTTATACAGCGTGCCATAGATAACCATGTAACAAATATGGTTGTTGTTGGTTACGATTTAGATTCATCAAAGAAGGCAGTCGAATTAGCGACGCATTATGATTTTATTTATGCAGCAGTTGCTATTGGACCAAACGATTGCATCGACACAACAAAAGAAGATATGAACATAATCGATGAGTACTTAAAAGATCCCAACGTTGTAGCAGTAGGTGAGACAGGATTGGATTATTATTGGGATTATGTTTCCAAAGAGAAACAACAAGAAGTATTAGCATGGCATATAGAACTAGCTAAGAAACATAATAAGCCCGTTGTTATTCATTGCCGAGATGCATATGAAGATACTTACCAATTGTTAAAACGTTATGGACATCCTGGAATAATGCATTGTTATAGTGGCTCAGTAGAAATGGCAAAGAGATTTATAGAAATAGGTTTTTATATTTCTTTAGCTGGTCCAGTGACATTTAAGAATGCAAGAGTTCCAAAAGATGTGGCAGAAAAAATAGAGTTAGACAAATTATTAATTGAAACTGACTGTCCTTATTTAACTCCTCATCCATTTAGAGGTAAATTAAATGAGCCTGCAAATGTTGTGTATATTGCCCAGGAAATAGCTAAGCTAAAGAACATGGAGATAGAAAACGTTGCAAGAAAGACAACGTTTAATGCTAAAAAAGTTTTTGGCATTAAATAGGAGGAAATCAATGAAACAATTAAAAAAAGCGATTATTGAAGCTGACTCCCGTATGAAGGGAATATTAGTTATTATGGTTGCTTATCTCGCAATTGTTGCTACTAGTTTTACAGTAGGAGCAGCGAGTGAAATTAAAGATTACATTCAAACGGTAGACATTCAAGTACAAGATGGAGACCAACCAACGAAGGATTATTTGGTAAGACAAGATAAAGTTGGGAATGTATTAACGGAATTAAATATCATATTAGGTGAAAAAGATCTCATAAATAAAGATTTAAATTATATAGTAAATAAGGGAGATTTATTATCTATTACTCGTATAGGGGAAATAGATATTGAAGAGTATCAAGAAGTTGGATATAGTGAAATACATGTAGATGGATTACAACTGTTTACTACTAAAGTAGCACAAACAGGACAATCTGGTCAGGTTAAAAACACATATCATGTAACATATCATAATGGGCAAGAAGTAAGTAGAGAAATTATTGGTAGTGAAGTGATTACAGAAGCTAAGGACACTATTATTGAACATGGAACATTACAAGTGGGTTCTTACTTTACAGGAAGGCTTACCACATACGGTGGAGATTGTAATGGCTGTTCAGGTAGTTCAGCGACAGGTATTTCATTAAGTTCAACAACAGGGGTAAATGGGTCCAATACCGCAAAGTTAACTTATAATGGCGAATCATACTATTGTTTAGCCGCAGATGCATCAATACCATTTGGAACAATCATAAAGATTAGTAACCATAATTTAGGTATTGAAGATGTTGCGTATGGAATTGTAGTAGATCGTGGCGGTGCCATAAAAGGAAATAAAATAGATATATATCAAGGAAGCGAAAGTGGAGGCGTAAGATATTTTTCTGGGGGAACGTCTTTAAGTGCAGAATTTGAAATTGTATCAATAGGAAATGGAAGTAGAAATTTCTGGAAATAAAGATTAGGTTTTATATGCCTAATCTTTTTTGATGATTGTTTTATTAAAAACTTTACTTTATAATAAATACAAAGTAGGTGTTATAAATGCAAAGTAAATATCAAACAATATATCAAAAATTATTAAAAGAAATAGAAATGAATGTTTGGAAACCACAAGAGATGTTACCAAGTGAAAATGATTTAATGGAGAAATACCAAGTATCACGTGATACTATTCGTAAGTCATTGCAATTGCTAGCACAAAATGGATATATTCAAAAAACTAAAGGAAAAGGATCAATTGTTTTAGATTATAATAAAATTTCGTTTCCTGTTTCAGGAGTAACTAGTTTTAAAGAATTAGCGAAACATATGAAAGGACAGGTAGAAACAGTAGTTAAAGAATGTCGTCGTATTCCTGCAACAGATAAGTTAAAAGAAGATATGTATATTGAAGATGAGGATATATGGAAAATCGAACGTATCCGTAGAATAGATGGAGAAAATATTATTTTAGATCGTGATTATCTTAATGCTAAAATTATACCAAACATGACAAAAGAAATAGCAGAGGACTCACTGTATTCCTATATTGAAGGAATACTAGGGTTACAAGTTGGATTTGCTAGAAAAGAGATAACAATTGTAGAAGCTACGCAAGAAGAGAAAGAAGTATTAGATTTAGGTAAGTATGATTTTGTAGTATTAGTAACTTCTTATTGTTATTTAGAAGATGCAACATTATTTCAATATACAGAATCAAGACACCGACCAGATAAGTTTAGGTTTGTAGATTTTGCAAGAAGAGATATTCAATAAAAGTAAAAAATAGGTACTTAGAAATGCGCTAAGTGCTTTTTTTGCGAATAATGTTTAAAAAAGTACCCATAATAAACATAGTTTTGATAAAGAACAATATATTTATATGTATTACTTTAGTAAGCAAATACATTGCACACTTACCTGCAGTGTGGTATGGTTTGTATCCAAAGTAATATATAAAATAAGGAGGAAATAGATTATGTTTCTTAAAGACTTTTTAATGATAAGTGATATAAAAACAGTAGCCCTGTTATTGGTACTAGCAGTATGTTTTTATATAGTCTATATTATGACAAAGAAAAAAGTAGATTTTGGAAAACGAGTTATGGTAGCAATGGGGTTAGGACTTGTTTTAGGGATTGGAATTCAGATATTTAGTGGATATCCTGATGATCCAAGCACCATCACATATATTGCAGAAACCACAACTTGGTATGGATTATTTGGGAATGGATTTATTTCATTAATTCGTATGCTAGTTATTCCATTAGTTATGGTAAGCATTATCCATGTATTAATTAATATGGATGAAGGCGTAAAGATAGGAAGATTAATTCGTAATACAACAATTGTTACTATGACAATGGTAGCTATTGCAGCAATTGTTGGACTAACATTAGGAATTGTTTTTGGAGTAGGAAAAGGAATGAATGTTGCTGAGGGTACTGCAGAAATTAAAGAAATTTCTTCAATAGTAGTAACACTATCAAATTTAATTCCTGCAAACCCAGTGCAAGCAATGGTTGATTTAAATGTTATAGGATTAGTAATATTCTCGTTGTTCTTTGGACTAGGAGCAAAAAGAATGCATAAAAGATATACAGATGTTATTCAACCATTTTATGATTTAATTAATGCGCTTCATAAAATTATCATTAGTATTGCAATGAGCATTATAAAATTAATGCCATATGCAGTAGTACCGCTATTAGCGAATACAATTGCGCTTCGAGGATTATCAAGTATTCTAGATGTTGGAGTATTTATCCTAGTATTGTATTTAGCAGTAGCAGTAATGTTTATTATTCAATTAGGTCAATTAGTAGTATTTGGTGTGAATCCAATTATGTACTTGAAAAAAGGTTTACATGTAATGGTTTTAGCTTTTACTTCTCGTTCAAGTGTTGGAACACTTCCAGCTACTATTGAAACATTGAGTAAAGATATGGGAGTAAATAATGGAACAGCGAGTTTTGTTGCAAGTTTTGGAACAACAGCTGGAATGCAAGGATGTGCAGGAGTATTCCCAGCATTATTAATTGTATTTGTAAGTAATATGAATGGAACACCATTAGATATTACTTTCCTATTAATGAGTGTGATTGTCATCTCACTTGGTTCATTAGGGATTGCTGGTATTCCAGGAACAGCGACGATGGCCGCTTCAGTAGCTTTATCAGGAACAGGGATGGGAGCATCATTCCCATTAATTTCTTCTATTTTAGCTATTGATCCATTGATTGATATGGGAAGAACATTATTAAATGTAACAGGTTCAATGGTGAATAGTATTACTGTTGATAAAATGATGGGAACATTTGATATTGAAGAATATCAAGCTCCAATGAAAGAAAGAAAAGAGACAGTTGGTGAGTAAAATGAAAGTAGTAATTATTGGTGCAGTAGCAGGTGGAATGTCTACGGCAGCGAAACTAAAAAGAAACTTAAAAGAAAATGTTGAAGTAGTTGTTTATGAAAAAGGAAATGAAGTATCATATGGGGCTTGTGGATTACCTTTCTATGTATCTGATATTATTAAAGATGAAACAACATTATTTGCTAGAACAGTAGAACAGTTTATTGAAAGTGGTATTGACTTACATGTCTATCATGAAGTGGTATCAGTAGATAGTGAACAAAAAACAGTGACAGTTAAGAATCTAAAAAATAATGAAGAATCTGTTAATAATTATGATGTATTAGTTATAGCTAGTGGTGCTAGAGTAAATAGAGCTGGAATTTTAGACGTTTCTGCAGATAATTACTTCGGCGTTCGCTCTGTTAACGATGCAAAAAGAATAAAAGAATTATTACAATCTGAGACAGTTAAAGAAGTTGCAGTTATTGGTGGTGGGTTCATTGGCTTAGAAATGTTAGAGGCCATTCATCATTATGGAAAAAAGGCATCTCTAATTCAAAGAGAAGAACGTATTTTCATTGCTCTTGATGAAGATATTACAGATAAGATGCAATCGATTATTGAAGATAAAGGTGTTAGTGTTTATACGAATGCTCGTATTTTAAAGTATAATAAAGAAGACAATAAGATTACTAGTCTAGAAGTAGAGATTGATGGAGTTCAAAAGACTATTAATGCTCAATTAGTATTAAATTGTGCAGGGATTATTCCTAATACAGAGTTTATTAATAATATTGATAAAGCTCCTAATGGTGCTATTAAAGTTAATAGTAATATGGAAACAAGTATTAAAGGAATTTATAGTGCAGGAGATTGTAGTATAATGAAATCTTCTATTACTGAAGAATATGTTTATGCACCTCTTGGAACTAATGCAAATAAACAAGGAAGAATAATTGCTGATATTATTTCAGGAATTGAACCAAAGCCATTTAAGTTATTGCATAGTACAGCTTTAAAACTATTTGATTATGATGTTGCTAGTATTGGTGTTACAGAAGCACAAGCAAAAGCAGTTGGAATGAATGTCAAACAACATAAAGTAACAGCGAATTCTTATGCAGGGTATTATGGAAAAGAACAATTAGATATTAAAGTTTTATATGAAACAACAACAAGAAAAATTGTAGGAGTGCAATGTATTGGACAAGGAACCGTTGTTCCCAGAGCTAATTATTATGCGATAGCCATATACGCAGGATTAGCAGTGGATCAAATGGGAATGCTAGACTTAGCTTACTCACCACCGTTTAATGGAGTTTGGGATGCAGCATTAATTGCTTCTAATACAATAAAGTAAAGAGAAATAGATACATTAATTTGTATCTTTTTTTGTTTATAAAAGCAATTGACAAACTTGTACGTACAAGTTAAAAGGAGAGGATGCTACATGTCAAAATTTACAAAAGACGCAAAAAATTTACTTATCTATGTGGGAGGTAAAGAAAACATTAAAGCTGTATCACATTGTGTTACCCGAATGCGATTCGTTTTAGTAGATGAAAGTAAAGCAGATATAAAAAAGATAGAGTCTTTACCATCAGCTAAAGGAACTTTTACACAATCAGGGCAATTTCAAGTAATCATCGGAAACCAAGTACAGGAATTTTATAATGAATTTACAAGAGTTTCAGGTATTGAAGGTGTAAGTAAAGATGCAGCTAAATCAAATCAAACAACACTGCAAAAGTTAATGAGTAATTTAGGAGAAATATTTGCACCATTAATTCCAGCTTTAATATGTGGAGGATTAATTTTAGGATTTAGAAATGTAATTGGATATATTAAATTTTTAGAAGATGGAACGAAAACAATTATTGAGGTATCAAAGTTTTGGAATGGTGTGCATCACTTTCTATGGTTAATTGGAGAAGCAATCTTCCATTTCTTACCAGTTGGTATTGTTTGGTCAATAACAAAGAAAATGGGGACCACTCAGATTCTTGGAATTATTTTGGGGATTACATTAGTATCGCCACAGTTACTAAATGCTTATGGAGTTGCAGGGGCTTCTGCTGCAGATATTCCAGTTTGGGATTTTGGATTCGCACAAATTCAAATGATTGGATATCAGGCACAAGTTATACCAGCAATGTTGGCAGGATTTACACTTGTATATTTAGAAAGGTTTTTTAGAAAAATAACACCAGAAGTAATTAGTATGATTGTAGTTCCATTTTTTGCCTTAATTTTATCAGTACTAATTGCTCATACAATAGTAGGACCGATTGGATGGGTATTAGGTGATTGGATTTCAACGATAGTGTATGGTGGCTTAACTTCAGCTTTTGGTTGGTTATTTGCAGGTCTATTTGGGTTCTTATATGCACCATTAGTTATTACAGGATTACACCATATGACAAATGCAATCGATACACAGCTAGTAAATCAATTTAATGGTACTATTCTTTGGCCAATGATTGCTTTATCAAATATAGCACAAGGGTCAGCTGTATTAGCTATGATATTCTTACAAAAGAAAAATGAAAGAGCACAACAAATTTCAATTCCAGCTTGTATCTCTTGTTATTTAGGAGTAACAGAGCCTGCACTGTTTGGAGTAAACTTAAAATATATGTTCCCATTTGTATGTGGGATGATAGGTTCTGCTATTGCTGCAATGTTCTCAGTAGGAACAGGCGTTATGGCTGCATCAATTGGTGTTGGCGGTATACCTGGAATTTTATCAATTATTCCAAAGTTTATGCCAACATTCGCAATAGCGATGATAATCTCTATAGTAGTTCCATTTGTGTTAACATATGTTATTGGTAAAAAGAAATTAACTAAAGAAGATTTAGAAGGTGTTGTTGCAGAAGTAAACACAATATCAGAAAAATTTGTTTCATGTATGGAAGGAAAGTTAGTCTCATTAGATGAAGTAGAAGATCAAGTGTTTGCATCTAGAAGTATGGGAGATGGATT
>JBKEBJ010000119.1:0-16114 GCA_047973105.1 Coprobacillaceae bacterium
ATGAAGGGCATGATTATGGTGAAAAACTACGAATGGCTAATGTAAGTGTCACTGCAATTACAGTACAAGCTACTATTCATGAGTTTGTTATGTTAAATGCATTAGATCAAACTAATGCTTGTCGAACAGCGATGGATGCTTCGACTGCTTGGATTAATCGACTAAATAATGATAAGTAAAAACATTCCTTAAATTTTAGGAATGTTTTTTATAATATTCTCTTTAATTTATTAAATATATCATCTACTGTATTAAAAAAGTGATCTGGATTATGTTCAAATCCTTCATAAATATATAATTTAGATAGCTTTTTTATTTGTAATTCTTGATATCTTTGTACAAGTGAATTTGCTTGTTCTAATGATACTACAGTATCGGCAGTTCCATGTTGAACAATAAGATTTGGAGAGTATTTGGATATTAGATTGATTGGTGAAATATCATGAAGAATCCTCTCTAATTCTTCACCCATTAAGCCAAATTGTATTTCACGTAGTTTTCTTTTACTTGGTGTGTTTTTATATTCTTCTAATAAACTCGTTGGACCATATTGATTAACAATAGTATGAATAGAAAAATCATTACTACAAGTATTAATATCAGTATTTATAAATCTAGCATCTGAACAATAACTTGTTACCATAGATAATAAGGCTCCTGCTGATTCACCCCACATAATTAACTTTGAAATATCGATATGATACTCCTTATAATGGGTTCTTATATAACGCATAGCTGCATTAATATCCTCGAATGGTTTTGGATACACATCGTTAGGTGCTAAACGATAGTTTAATGCAATGATTATATATCCTTTATCAAGTCCTTGCAATGGACCTTTTAATTGATATCTTCTTTTATCTCCTTTTATTAATCCTCCACCATGTACAAAGATAATACATGGCATACTTTCATTTATAACCTTTGGTAAATAAACATCCATTTTTTGTCTTTCATGAGGGCCATAAGCAATATCTAGTACTTTATTTTTTATACTCGATACATCTAAATATCTTTCATCTAGTTCTTTAATTTCTATCATTATATAAACAGTTATATAGCTTTACAAATATTTCATCACGTTGTTGTAAAGTTTCTATATCCCTTCCATTACTATAATCATAAAAACCTTTTTTAGTTTTTAATCCATAATGATTATTATTTACTAAATTAGTTAATGTTTCGGATACTCCCTTATTATCTGCAAGTTCTTTATTTAAGAAGCTAGAGATATGGTGGAATGTATCTAATCCCCCTAAATCCGCTATTTCAAATGGACCAAAACAAGCATTTCTAAAACCTAAAGCAAATTTCACAACTTTATCAACATCTTCTACATTCATAATATTATTATCTACTATATATAATGCTTCTCTTAACATCGCAAATTGTAAACGATTTGCGACAAAACCAGGAACATCTTTATTTACTATAACTGGTTCTTTTTCTATTTCTTTAGATATGTCGTATACTCTTTTAACACAAGTATCACTTGTTTTATCACCTTTGATTATTTCAATAAGAGGAATAATATGTGAAGGATTAAACCAATGCATACCAACAAATCTTTCTGGATTAACAATGGCGGTAGCTAATCTAGAGATTGGTAATGCAGAAGTATTACTACAAATGATGGTGTCCGACTTTACATACTGACAAATTTGTTTATAAAACTCTTTCTTTATTTCTATATCTTCAATGATTGTTTCAATGATAAAGTCTGCTTGTGAAAAAGTAGTAATGTCACTAGTGTATATAATATTATTTTTTATTTGTAAAGATTGTTGTATAGATATTTCCTTACTATTAACTAAATTATCTTGATTGATATCAATAAGTTGCTTCCCTTTATTTAAAGATTCTTTAAAACTATCATAAAGTATTACTATATGATGATACTTCGCAAATGTCTGGGCCATAGAGGCTCCCATAACACCCGCACCAGCGATAATTATCTGCATATTATATCTCCATTTCTAAAAGATGGGCACCTAATGTTTTACCATGCATATCTAGAGCTAATGATTTTGTAACTCCTCCACCTAATGCATCTTCTAGAACAAAGTTTAAGGCATGAATATTATCTAACGTATATCTTGTTACTTTACCATGGGCTATTTTATGTAAATAGCTTTTCACTCTTTGTTCTGTAATCTTATTTTTTAATAATACATAATCTTCTTTGTTATAGGCGATGATAGAGATAATAGAAATATTCCCTTTATCTCCTGTTCTAGCATGGGCCATTTTATATACCTTCATTATCTTCCCTACTTTCTAGAAACTTTATTTTTTGTTCGATTTTATCTTGTTTCATTAGTACTGATGCAATGGAGATTATTTCTCTAACACTTTGTGTTACTCCGCCACCTCCACTAGGTCCATTTGTGTATAACGCTTCTACTTCTTGACCTATACGAATCGCTGTTTGTTGTTCTTTTACTCTAGCAGCAACTCGTAATCGGACTTCATGAATAGATTCTCTTTCTGTGATATCTTCTTGATACAAACTATTAATCCCCATATAATCAAAACGAATTTCTTCAATATTTAGCTTTGTTTGTTTAAAACGTTTTTCTATTATTTCTTTAGCTTTCTTGGTTCTTAGTAATGCATTGTATCCCCCATAACTAATTTGTCCCTCACCAATATATCCATCTTTATAGCCCACACTCACTTTATAAAAACCATTAGATGGTTTACCAGATATATTAGATATTCTAACTCTATTTTTTTCTATTTCTTCTATCTTAATGTTTTTAATATTTACAATACAGTCAGGCGTATAATAGTTTTCTGGGTCTTGAATTTCATATAATGCTTGTTCCTTACATGTCATTTCATTAACTATCCCACCTGTAGTGCTTGTTTTAGTAATCTCTATATCCCCCTTTCTATTGATACAAGCTATCGGAAAGCCAAGGTTATATAAGTCTGGTACCTTTTTCTTCAATCCATCATAATAGTATCCACCAGTAATTTGTCCTGCACACTCTAACAAATGACCAGCCATTGTTCCTCTAGCTAATACATCATAATCTGTAAAGGACCAACCAAACTCATAGACTAATATGCCTAATACTAAAGAAGGATCAGCGACTCGTCCAGTAATAACGATATCTGCATTTTGTTGTAAGCTCTCTACAATACCAGAACATCCAATATATGCATTCGCAGATATTATATTAGATAAACTAGAAAGCTTTTCACCTGTTTCCATGATAATTGCTTCTTGTTCTATTTTTTCTAATACATCATCACCTAAAACAACTGCTACTTTTATATTTATATTTTTTTGTTTGGCTAATTCAACTATCTTTTTTGCGGCACTATATGGATTAGCAGCGCCCATATTAGTAACAATACGAATGCGATTTCCTTTTTTATATTCCTTTAGTATTTCTTCAAAACGATATTCTAATAAATGGTTATAACCTAAAGATGCATCTTTATTTTTTTCTTGGTTAGCTAAAGCAATGGTTCTTTCAGCTAAACACTCAAAAATCATATAATCTAGATTTCCATTTTGTAATAAATCAATTGCTGGTTCAATGCGATCTCCACCATATCCAGCACCCGCACCTATTCTTATTGTTTTCATAATACCCCCTATACAAAAGAGTACTGCTTATGCAGCACCCTCAGTCTCTTCTGTCTTTAGTAATTGTTTATCATAAGCTTTGATAAATGGTGTCGCAATGATAATGTCTAATACTAATAATCCTGCCCAAACAAAAACTGATTTTATATCCATAGAAGCTAACCATGCTTGTAATGGCGCTGGAACAGTAAATGGTAATTGGACAAAGAATTTACCTAAAAATCCACTATCCATCAAGAAATACACAATAATAAAGTTAATGTTATTACATAACAAGAATGTAATTAATGTAAATGGATTTAATACTGTTGGTAATCCAAATATTAATGGTTCATTAATATTAAAGAAAGCTGGTACAGATGCAATTTTCGCAATTGACTTTGCCTGTGCCGATTTACAGAATAGGAAGATAACAATAACTACCGCAAAGTACGATATCCAACCTCCATATACACTATTCACAGCTCCTGCAAATATTGTTGGTAATTCTTTACCTGCTGCATATGCTTCTGCATTTACCGTAAGACCTAATGTTGTTAATGGGGTTGTAACAATTCCAACCATGTTTGCTCCATGAATTCCAAAGAACCAGAAGATTGTCATTAAAACATTGATTAGAATGATTGATGGTAATGAACCAGTTGCTGAAAGTAAAGGTTGAAATAATGAATAAATCAAACCTGTAATTCCTACATCTAAGTATTCTAAACATAAAATATTAACAATCATGAACAATAATAAATTTACGACACCTGGAATTAATACATTAAATGGTGCTGCAACATTTGGTGGTACTGTATCAGGTAACTTAATTACTAGTTTCTTGACCACAAATAAATGATTTATCTCGACTACTAACAACGATATAATAATTGCCGCAAACATTCCTGCTGCTCCTAAACCGCTAATTGGAATTGCGGATACAGAAACTTCTCCATTCATAAATGCTTGTGGAGCTCCTGCTACACATAAATAAACTAATAATGCACTAATCATATTGGAAATAGTATCCATCTTATATGTTTTAGCCAATTGATAGGCTACCCCTAATACTACATATATGGATATAATTCCAATCGTTAAATTGTATGGTGTTAACAATGTCCCCATGTTTGCACCAGCCCAATCACGCCAAGCAACTAGTAATGAGAAAAAGAAATTTGTTCCCTTTAAAGCTGCATCCACTGGTGGCATCGCTAATAGAATTGCGAAACCTCCAATAATTGTTACTGGCACTAATACTGTTAATCCATCACGAACTGCTGCTAAATGACGTTGTTGTGAAATTCTTGTCGCTACTGGAACTACATACTTTTCCAATGTGTTTTGGAATTTCATCATAAAACTTTGTTTCTCTGCCATATATTTTCCTCCCTGGTTATTTTAGTAACCGTTTTCATCTTATGTCTGAATCATAACACACCATGAATATTCATGCAATATATTTTTAAATATTTTTGAAATTACTTTCATTTTATATAAAATTAGTGTATACTAAGAGTGTGGAAATTTTATCATTAAAGGAGATTAATTATGAAAGTAGGATATCATAAATTAGATATAACCCCTGATAATTCAGTGTTTCAGGCGGGATATAATAGAAAATTGAAAAGCGAAGGAGTATTGGACCCCATTGAAATAAATACTATAATTTTTGAATCTTCATTCAAAAAAATAGTGATTTGTTTATTAGATTCTATCATTATTGAAGATTCTATTATTGAAAAGGTTAAAGATAAAGTTCAAACTAATTTACATATTGAAAAACAATATGTCACAATTGGTTGTATTCATACTCATTCTGCCCCAGCATACTTTAAACCATACTTTGAAGAAGTAACAGTAGAAAAAGATTTACAAATTAATTTAGTAGATCAAATGTATCATAGCATTAAAAAAGCAATCAACAACATTGAAGATTGTTCTATCAAAATAACAAATAATACTATTGATGGTGTGTATGGTAACCGTAATATCAAAGATGGTATCGCAAATAAACAATTCTTTATGCTTCATTGTTATAACCAACAAAAGGATTTGAAATGTATTTTTGGAAATTTGGCTTGTCATCCAACTATATTGAACGGAGATAATCAATTATTATCAGCAGATTTATTTGGACAATTACGTAAAGATTTAAGTAATCAATATCATTGTCCTATTATGTTATCAAATAGTTATGCTGGTGATGTATCGACTCGCTTTTATCGTCAACACTCAGGTGTAAAAGAATTAGAAAGAGTAAGTTTAGAAATTATAAAACAACTCCATATCCAGGAAGAAGATGTGCTATGTAGATCAATTAATACTTCAACTATTTGTAAAGAATATACTTTAGATACTAAGATTGATACTGATCATCTATGGATGCGACAAACTTTAGAACGTAATATAGGAGAAACAGATAATCAAAATCTTATTTCTAACTATCAAATGATGTTACGTTGTCTAGTTATTAAAGAACAAAATAGTCCAATGACTTTGAAACTAAGTTCTAATATTTATTTCTTTGGCTCTCTTTTTATTATTACGTTACCAGGTGATGTAACATCTATATTAGGAAAAAGAATCGAGGAAGCATTATCAGACTATACAGTAATCATTCTAGGATACTGCGAGAATTATTCTAATTATTTAGTTTGCGAAGAAGACTATGGTAAATATTTCGAATCATATATCACTAGATTAGCTAAAGGAAAAGCCGATGCGTTTGTAGATAGTGTTATTGAAAGTGCTAAATCTTTATTGAAATGATTTCCTTGTTAGTGTTATGATGTTATTATGAGGTGAAAATAATGAGTCCATTCGATAAAATGAAAGCAAAAGAATCTGCATTTACAAAAAAAGAAAAGATTGTATATGAATTATTACGAGACAATCCAGATGAAATATTACGTGGTGATATTAATACTTGGTCAGCTAAGCACAATATCTCACAATCAACATTAACTAGATTCTGCCAAAAGATTGGTTATGACGGCTTTAATGAATTTAAGTTTGACTATTTCCGTTATGAAAAGACAGGTGCTAATGTTGAGAGTAATGAAAATCATGATATTTTAGATTATTATTCTAGTTTAACTTTATCTTTAAGGGAATTTGTTTCTAAGAAAGAATTAACTGCACTAGCTAAAAGTATTAAAGAAGCTGATAATATAATAGTTTATGGTACCCATAAGAGTTCATTACCAGCTCAAATGTTAAAACTAAACTTATTAAAGTTATCTAAGCACGCTACCTTTATTGAATCTAGTACCTTTCAAGAAATACAACATTTCATCACTGAAAAAGACTTATTGATTATTTTCACTGCTACTGGTGGTTCAATTGATGCTCACTGTAAACAAATATTAAGTACTATTCAAAAGAATAATAAATTAAATTTAGCGATTGTAACATTTAATGAAAAGCTACCATTAAAATCTAAATCAAATCATTTTATTTGGTTACCCTCTTCTATAAATCAACATTATAAAGTATATCTTGAGAATCAAATCGTATTCTTTATTTATATTGATTTATTAACATCAGAATTAGCTCGAATAATATAAATGCTAGTATACATTATTGTATACTAGCTCTTTTTATAAGTATTCTTTGATTATTTTCATAACATATTGTTTTTGGTAAAATTCTCGTAATGTCATTTTAAAGTTTAGACTATATTGATCTATATTAGCGCCATAAGAAAATAATAAATCAAATATTTCTTTTAAATCTTCTATTTGTTCTATACTAACAGGAGCCTTAGACATCGTATTTTCTACATAATTATAATTTGGTAAAAATATACTTGCATCACCTAGTACCCTAGCTAACCCAGAATTACCAAAGGAATCAACTTGATGAACATCAGCTCCCATCTCTAATACTCTTTTTAAAACTTGGTAGGCATTGTTTGCTTCTTCTTTTGTTCCTGTAATAACTACTTCTTTTGTAAAATAGTCTTCTGTTGTTCGTCTAGCGCAATATACAGCTGCCATAATAGCGTCATGTAAAACTGGAGCACGCCATTTATTACAACAACTCTCATCTTCTATAAAATTAACATCGGTACCTAAGTCCAATAATAAATGTACTATCTCATAGTTTTTCTTTGAAGATTTAATAGCTACTTGTAAGGGCGATTGTCCATCGTCTTTTTTTGGTGGTTGTTTAGCTGTACAGCTAATTAATTCTGGTTTCTTTTCTAACATTGTTTTTACTTCATCTATTTTTTGTTGTCGAATAGCGACAAAGAATTTTTTCATAAAATAAACTCCTTACTTTATATCGACAATAACATATTCACTAGGGGCACCTGTTTTAATTGGATATCCTACTCCAGATATACCTGAAGATGTTATCGCATGGAAATCATCAATTGCTCGTTCACCATATACTAATTCATCAGAGAATATATTTTGAACAATTCGCATTGGAAAAAGTTGTCCTCCATGTGTATGTCCTGATAATTGTAAGTCAACACCTAACGAGGCATTTTCTTCTAAATCTAATGGACGATGATCTAACACAATAATATAACTATCTTGATCTACATCTTTCAATAGTTCTTCAGATGATATTCTTGGTATTCGGGCATTAGAAAATCCCCCATCAATTCTTCCAACAATCGTTAAATTATCTACTGTTGTAACCTCATCTTCCAATACAATTATTCCATTGTCCGTTAAATTACGTCGGATATCATCCGATGTAAATACTGGGCTATCTGTGTATGGTTGAGGATCATGATTTCCAAAAACAAAGTAGATTCCTAATTCATTATCAATACTACCTAGTAATTTACTAGCCGCTTCCATATCTTCAAGTGTTGTAAGTTCTTCAAATAAATCACCTGTTAAAAATACAATATCTGGTTTTTCAGCACTCATTCTTTCAACGTACTCTTCTAATCTTTCTACAGATACAGACCTAGACATATGTAAATCTGTAATTTGTAGGATTCTTAAAGAATCAATCTTATCTGACTCATAACTATAAGATGTCTTTACTAAATGATTGATATTATAATGTCCATAAGCGAAAAATCCACCAGTAATAATAATAGCAGCTAAACCTGTTGGTATCATATATTTTATATACTTATATTTCTTTAAAAAATAATATAAGATTTCTAAAAGAAAACTAATAATCAATAAATGAAAATATACTACTGCATATAATGTAAACATATTAACAGCTAGTGATGATAAAAATATAATAAGTATAACAATTAATGTTTTTTTACTTGTTGTTAATTCTATTTTAGTGAATAATTTGATGAAACGCATACAAAAATAACTTACATACGCTATACCACCTATTATTCCTGCAATCCCTAGTATCATAACAATTCCCATGTTATCCTCCTCATATAGTTAGTAACTATAACAATGTAATTATTTTATCATCTCTTTTTGAACAATAAAAGAACTTTAGTTTTATTGTCCTAAAGATTTTAGACTTTGACGATACGATATCATATCATCTTCATTTACAGTATCTATTATATATTGTAATTCTGCAATAGTTTTATCTTTATATTTAGGTAAATAAGCTGTTATTGGCATATAATTAGATACTGTATTAGCTAATAAGTGTATTCTAATTTGTAGGTTCTTTATTAGTGTTTGAAGTTCTATCATTCTCTCCTTTTCACCTGCAGGCTGAAAATCTCCCTTTTTATACATATCATATAATTCTGTATTAGGAAAAAGAGTTAATGAATCAATAGATAAAAAATATGGTCGTATTTGATTAAAAACTTTAGCACTCTTTGTTGCATTGATAGTCCCTTTGTTATTACCTGCTACACCAGGCATAGATACAATTTAATATTCAATTTGGGCGTCTTCTAATTTATTACAGTGTTCTATGATATCATGTGAAGTATATCCTTTGTTAGCTCATCGTAAAGTTTCATCATCGGCAGATTCTATACCAATACTTAATCCATTGATTCCTAATGCTCTTAGTTTTTTTAATTGCCATACCTCTTTATTCTTTATATCACGAATACTTGTAAACATTGCAATACTTTGACATTTGA
The DNA here is from genome assembly GCA_047973105.1 of Coprobacillaceae bacterium. Classification (GTDB taxonomy): domain Bacteria; phylum Bacillota_I; class Bacilli_A; order Erysipelotrichales; family Coprobacillaceae; genus CAKVJS01. Next base: position 9,633 of record JBKEBJ010000119.1, read on the forward strand.
TTAAGTATTCACGAATAATCAAGGCTCTGACTTTTAGGTTTTCATAACTTAAGGCAAAAGGATTAGCTCCAGTTAGAAATATTCTTCTTGCATTTGGTTGATAGGATTTCAATTCTTTTAAATCTTCTTCTAATTGTTCTAACGGGACCATGTGAAAACACTCATTACTGTATAAACTACAAAATGTACATTGGTTATATGTACAACCAGTAGTTACCTCTAAAATTAATGAATTAGCTTCATATGGTGGTCGCCATGTTCTTCCAGTAAAATGCATTCCTCTTCCTCCTTTCTTTAGATGTACCCCATTATAGCACTGTACAATATGATTTAAAGTACTGTATTTTTTCATACTACTATTAAAAGTATATATTATATGTTATCTTTATCGTATAGAAGGGAGGAATTATATGCATAAGAAAATAGACCCTAAACGTTGTGAGACTATTGTGACTGTTCAAAAGATTCTTGGTGGAAAATGGAAAATTGAGATTCTCTATTATATAGCCTTTGAGAACATTCGAAGATTTGGACAATTACGTAGACAACTTGGTAGTATCAATGAAACTTCATTAACTAAACAATTAAGAGAGTTAGAAAGTGATGGCTTTATCTCTAGACATGACTTTAATGAAATTCCTCCAAGGGTAGAATATAATCTAACTACTATGGGAGAAAGTTTTATCCCTGTTTTAGAGTATTTAAAACAATGGGGCGAAGATAATTTATAGTGATTTTGACTTTTAAAAAGCAATAGAAAAATCTCCGTCAAACAGAGATTTTTTAGTATCTACTATTATATATTTGCATACTTCATTGGTGTATATCGTATACCATCTGTTGTTTGTTCGATATCTGTATCCTTAAATCCTAAGGCATGGTATATCTCGACTGCATAAGGCGAAGAATTTACAGTTATACTATCAACTTTTGTATGTTCAATAACATAATTCCATAACTTACGACCAATTCCTTGACCTTGATAGCCTTCATCCACAAAAAACAAACAAACATGGCTACGTTCACTACGCATCGCTATTATACCAACTAATACATCATTTTCAAATGCTCCCCAAAATTCAACAGTTTCCATAATATTAGAATTATCTAGAAATGCTTTGAAATTGTTGATTCCTTCTTGTGTATATTCGGGTGCTTCAAACTTTAAAAAGATTTTCCAAACTAATGTTCTTATTGCATCTAAATTTGTAGTGTCTAATGTCTGAATTTTCATTGTCATCCCCCTATTTCTATAGTATATGATTTAATATAGAGATATTATAACATATTTACTTTACCTCTTCATTATACGCTCGATTAGATAACATAAAGCAGTATAATCCTATAAATGTTATTAACGCCAGAATAACACATGTCCAGATTTGATTTTCATAACCCAAAATACTAATTAAATAAGCACCAATAATAGGTCCTAACACTTTTCCCGATTTTATTAATTCTGCTCCCCCAAAATATAATTCGCTATTATTTCTTTTTGTACCTAATTCATCAATAATAACATCAAACCTAGAGCCATATAATAATTCTCCAATACTTAGAACAATAGCTGCAATCACAAAGGTAATTGTGCTATTTGCTACACCAAATAATATAATACCTACTCCAATTAATATATTACTGCTCATTAATGAAATAAATGGGTTCTTAACTTTCTTAATAATATAAATCACTGGAAATTGAAGAAGTAATATTGTTGCCGCATTAACAGATAGTAATAATGAAAATATTCCCGTACCATCCACAAAGAAATTAGAATTTGTTAAGTATTGTGATAAGGAAGAAGTAAATTGAGTATAACCAAAATATGAAAATATCATTCCTACTATTAAAAACAAATAGACTTTATCTTTTATCATCCCTTTAATCATACTTTTAAAGCTAACTCTTTTATTATATTCTTGTATTTTCATTTCTTTATTAGGTGAAGATTTTAACAATATACAGATTAGTAAACCATATAAAAAATAAACTCCTCCTAAAAACACATAAGCGATTAATGTTTCTGATGATCTAAAGATAAAACTAATCATTGGTCCAAAGAAGGCCCCTAAGTTAATAGCTGCATAACGCATATTAAATACAATTAATAAATCTTCCTTTGGCGTTAAATCTGATAACATTTTCTTTAGTCCAGGTTCAAATAAAGAGTAACATATTCCATTTAATAAATTTAATAATAAATAATGATAAAAGGAATTACTAAAATAGAATCCAATAAAGACTAATCCCCAAATAAAAGGTGTCATTTTAATAACTCTACTATTAGAAAACCGTTTCATTAAATAACTAGAAAATAAACAAAATATAATGTTAGCTAGTGGATTAATGCTGATAATATAACCAACCTCTACTGGTGAAAAACCACGTTGATTCATTAAAAACACGGTAAGAAATGGTGTACTCATGTACCAAGCTAATCTTGTAAAGAAAAGTCCCCCTAATAATATTATTACTTCTTTCTTAATCTTCTGCATCTCTTTTCCCTCTAAGATGATTGTAATCATCCTAAGGTTAGGATATCATCGTATTATCAATTTGTTAAATTGATAATATTGATAATAATAATCAATTATTTTAATAGGAGGAAATATGGATTTTAAACAACTTACATCTTTTATCGCTGTGTATGAACATCATGGTTTTACTAATGCAGCTAATGTTTTAGGTTATGCACAATCTACTATTACTACACAGATAAAATTATTAGAAGAAGAATTAGGCGCTGTCCTATTTGAAAGAATTGGAAAAAATGTTTATCTAACTGAAGAAGGTAAAAAGTTTTTAACATACTCTAAAAAGGTTCTTTCTATGGAAAAAGACATTAAGAACAATCTATTAGATACACAAGAAATTAGTGGTCATCTTGTCTTAGGAGCTTCTGAATCTTTATGTAATCATACTATTCCAAAACTCCTAAAAAGATATCGTGAATTATATCCTAATGTGACGATTGAAGTTAAAATAACAAATGCGAAAACTCTTAAACAGATGTTGCGTAATAATGAAATTGATGTTATGTATACGATTGGATATCAAATACAAGAGTCAGATATGATTAGTCATAAAATTTTAGATGAAAAACTAGTATTCGCTGTACCAATGAATCATCCCTTAGCTAATAAAAATGAAGTGACATTAAAACAAATAAGTAAGTACCCATTATTATTAACTACAAACACTTCTATCTATCGAAACTTCTTAAATGATGTTGCTCAAAAACAAAATATCTCTTTACACCATGTCGTAGAAACTGAAAATATCTATGCTTTAAAACAGTTTGTTTTAAGTGATATTGGGATTGCATTTTTACCAAGTTCCACAATTAAAGATTCATTATCTGTAAAAACTGGTAAGTTAGTAATGTTAAATTGGCGAGAATCACCAAAAGGCATTATTACCCAAATCATCTATCATAAAGATAAACATATATCAAAAGCATTACAAAATCTATTATCTTTATTTCCTATTAACAAAGACCTATTTGAAAATATCAAATAGGTCTTTACATTAACGTTTAGGCATTTCAAAATTAATTAATGCTTTATTTAAATAATCATTAAATGGTTTCATAACTTTAAAATCATGGATAGCTCTTTCTATGAAAATATCGCTATTTAGTAATTCTTTATCTGTTACATAACTTTCAATAAACCAACTTTTATGTTTTAAATATTCCGCTTGTTTATGATTTTCATCATAGCCCTTAGGAACTTTCTTTAATTTAGTTCCTAAGACCTTAAAAGTATCTGTAAATTCAGGCTTCGTAATAATTTTGGAAAACTCTTCTCCATTGTCTGTTATATAATCTCGAATCAAAGTTGTCGCATCTTTAAACATATCCGCAAATATACCACCACCCAATACAGTTCCTCCATTAGGGCGTAAAGATATAAAATAACCTACAGGTACTGGTAATTTTCCTTTGGGCGCTATATGTGCTCTAAACACTGGATTGTATGGTGACTTATCATTACTAAACCTTGTATCCCTAACTAGTTTGAAAGTTAAATCTTTGGGGTTATAATATGAAATTGCTGGATCGAATTCACAGATTTTATGCATTATTTCTTCAACTAAATTCTCAAATTCTTTAGTTGCTTCTAATCGTTTCTCTTTGTGTTCATGAAACCATTCTTTGTTATTATTATTTTCTAATTCTTTTAAGAAATTAATCATCTTTTTCATGTCTATCATTATATTGCCTCCTATTGATAGCTTTGTATTTTCTTCATTTGTTCTGATTTTAAAATAGAACATATATACTCTTTCATTATAACTGGTGATTGATATTTAGGTAATTTTTCAAATACATCCATCTGTTCATCAAATACATCCATATTTTCAACATACTCTAATATAAGGTCTGAATCTAAAGTATTAAGTTTATTATATTCTAAATGATTAGGATCTAAACGTTTATTTTGAATTGCATAACCAACTCGCTTTTCACAATGACAATATCCAGTATTTGTTAATCCACAATTACATGATAAAAATGTTGCCATTTTTTTTCTAGCTCTCGATAGTTTTTTTCGGTAATTTTCTGGCGTTATTTCAAGTATCTCACCAGCTAGTTTACTTTTTATCTTAAACATCGTTCCAAAGATAAATATACATCGCTCTTGTGGTGTTAAACACTGTAACATTACATTTGTACATGACATCTTTAATTCTTCAGATAACTCTGATTCGCTTTTTCCTAGAAGTAATTCTTCTGTGTTATCGACATATCCATTTTTGATATCATTAGCGTAGAAGTCAAAATCTAATGGATGTTTTGAAAACATATTTTTTTATAATCAATCAGATAATTAGTAGCTACTCGATACGCCCATGTTTTAAATTTCGATTCAAATCTAAAAGTAGATAACTTAGTCATTATTTTTATTACTATTTCTTGAGATGCATCTTGTGCATCATTAATATCGCCTAACATTCGTAAGGAAAGGTTAAATATAAGATCTTGAACTTCTAATATTACTTTTTCTAATGCCTCAACATCTCCCTTGCACGCTGATTTAATATATATACTTAGTTCCTCTGTTTCCATACATTTCTCCTTCCTATTAAATTAGACTGTAAAATAGACAAAGTGTGACAAATTTCTTTTTAATAATTATAATAAAGTATAAAAATATATACAACTGCTTATATATAAAAAGAACATTTCACAATGTTCTTACACTTCAATTTCTTGTAAAAGTAATTGGTATAATTCCTTTTCTTGGTTGCATATATCTATAATTTTATTAGATATTATTGTTAGTAGTTCAACATTTGCAGTAATAGATAAATCCCATAAATCATTCGCAATAACATCCCATTCTTTAGATATTTCAATAAATCGCTCTCCTAATTCATCGAATTTTGAATTTGATACAATATTCGCTGCTTCTTTTAAGAATATTCCATACATATTACGGAATATTCCTCCACCTGTTCCACCATCGCCATTAATTTGAAAATAATTAGTCGTACCTGCAATTTTTAATTTTGATGTACTGAAGTTTTTCCATTTCAATATTTCTCTTGAGAATTTCATAATTCCATTGATTCCTAATAGATTAGCTGGAGGATATAACATTGTTTGGCAGGTATCATAAATAGCTTCATAAATAACTTTTGGTGTGATTTGTTGATACCCTTCAAAGTCAATTACTAAATATTTATTATTTGCAGGAAAGGGCCTAAAAGAACTACTACGGGCTTTTTCAACTTCTTTATAACTAACTAAATGATAGTCTTCATGTATTTCTCCTTTGGGTGTTCGAATAGGAAAATTAGAATGATCTCGATCACTAATATAATATTCCTCTTTCTCATCATCATACCCAAATAGAACAACTGCATGTCCACCAAAATGATTATTTTTTCCTAATCCTAAGTACGATAGATAGGGCATATCTACATAGATTAATACTGGTTTATTTTCATTTATCATCTTTTTAGTAGCGATACTAATTCTTTCATTATTTTTACCTGATTTACATTGAATTTTAATATGTAATCTTTGGGATAGTTTCTCTTCAAATTCACCAATCTTACTTCTACCTGCAACCATTGGGCTATGTTCCATATTAATATAAGTAAAAGCAATACCAGAACTAAGCCCTAACATCATCGCCTCTGACAATGGATATCCATGATAATCAAATACTTGTTTTAAAGCTGTTGTAATACAATGCTTCCCACCCTGAGGAATAAAATCATTTACTTTTTTAATCATATTATTTCTCCTTTTCTCTTTATATTATTAATATATCGTATCCCCTGTACCGGAGAGTCAATATATATTTTCATATTTTTTGTCACAATAACTATTATCTTCAGTCTAATAAAGAGAAAGCTAACTATATAGAAGTCAAGTAAGAAATAAAACTTTATTGAATTAGTATGTAGTTAGCTGATGAGATCATTGAAAAGTGAATTTGTGTACACTGAAAACAGCTACTAATGTAGAT
>JBKEBJ010000137.1:0-8426 GCA_047973105.1 Coprobacillaceae bacterium
CGACTAGAATCGTATTTGGATTCTCTGCTCTTTTTTCTTTAATAATACTAGCAGCTTTAGCTAAACTACCAGCATTATACTCACTATCAATCATATATTGATATGGGTAAAAATGATTGTGTACATCAGAAGTAGCCAATAACTGAATCGTTTTTGTTTCTTCTGGTTCATCAGCTTTTAAGATTGTCACATTACTTAAGACCATAATTGCGACTAAAAGTGATGTTAATAATTGTTTAATCCTTTTTGACATAAATACATTTCCTCCTTGAAATTAATACGTTTTAATAATTAAAATAAGAATAAATAAAAAATATATCTAGATTAAACAAAGTACTCATTCGTTCTTCTTTAACATATTATTATTCCTCCCTCCCAAAAAGTTACAAAATATCGTCCTTGTATTCTAAATTCTAACATATTTTGTTTCTAATAGTAAACAACATGATAAATACATGGAAGATATTATTTTTAAAATAATTTATATGACAATTAATTGAAGTTTAGATTTCAACATGGTAATATATTATTTAGTTAGAAATAGTTTGAAGGGAAAAAGCGAGATATAGGGTAACAGATTTAAAAATCTGTTACCCTGTTTTTATAATTATAGATATTTTAAGTCGAGTCTCTTCATTTTTTATAATTAGTTATTGTATAATAATTATAAAGGGGGAACTTATTATGAAATACGATATATTAGATATTAAGAAACAGAAGATAAATGATATCTTTATTCAAATGTTATATGTAAATAATCAATCTATTGGTGGATTATTAAATATGATAGTTCCCAATAAACAATATACCAGTTTGTCTGTTGCATGGAGGAAGGATCTTATGTCGCAACAAGAATCGGCATATATTCAAGACTTACTAGATAATCGATTATCTGTTAATTTACCAATATTACTTTGTCCTGATGATTTAGATTTCTCTTGCACCGTGATTGTTGCTAAAGTTAGATATTTAAAAGAAAGTGTTGTTTGGGATAAAATAGGAGTAGTTAATTGGAAAAATTTTAAGCAAGATAAATGGAGAACTTCTGGATATCAAGATTATACAACCTGGAATGATGGGGATTGGAAGAAATATGGAGATATCTATTCTAATTTAGATAGTGATAACAGTGATTGGCATAAACTTTGGAAGGAAGAATGGCCAGAAGAAGAAAAAAGAAGAATATGGAATTATTATCACCCATACTTTAATGATGATAATAATATTGACTGGGTGATTAATACTAAATATGAATTTAATATAGATGAATATCAACAATGTATCGCACAATGTTATAGTGTCGAATCATAATTTTTAGGAGAGAAATAATGAAACAAGAAAATAAGATATTTTTAAATGTAAATACCGATGCAGTATTGATATATGAAACATTGGTTGATAAATTAAATGTATTCCCTAAACTGATAATTAAACGTAGAAAAGCATTAAATAGAGTAGCAGTTTTATGTAATCGTAAAAATTTCGGATATTTATCTTTAGTTGATGATAACAATAAGCTTCTATCTGAAGGTTTTATTGTAGTGTTCAGCCTACAAAATATGATTAATGATAAACGAATTTATAAAGTTACGGAAGTAATTACAGGTCATTATTCTCATTATGTAAGAGTTAAATCAATAAAAGATATTGATGATGTCTTGTTAGAATGGTTAAAATTATCATACGAAGAGGCAAAATAAAAGGAGCTTTGTTTAAGACTCCTTTTATTCACTAAATATTTTCACGTATTACCTTACAAGGATTTCCTACAGCGATAACATTGTCAGGGATATCTTTTGAGACGATACTACCCGCACCAATGACACTATTATTTCCAATTATTACTCCAGGTAATACTGTTACATTGGCTCCAAGCCATACGTTATCACCGATTGTTATAGGTAAAGCTTTTTCAAGTCCAGCATTTCTTTCTTCAACATTTAAGGCGTGTTGTGCGGTATATAAACCACAGTTTGGACCCATAAATACATAACTACCAATATTAATTTTAGCACCATCCATAAAATAACAATTATGATTGATAAAAACATTGTTTTTAATTTTTATATTATAACCATAGTCACATTGAAAAGGGTGTAATAATTCTAAATTGTCAGGTAAATAACCAAATAGTTTTTCTAGTATTTCTTCTTTTTTAGAAGTATTACTAGGAAGTGTTTGATTATAATAAAAACAAAGATCTTTTGCATCTATACGTTCTTTTAATAAATCACTATCATTATTAGCGTCATACCATTGTTGTAACGCTGCTTTTTCTTTTTCGCTCATAAGTATCCTCCTACTATGTATTGAATAGTAACAGAGTTTAAAATAAAAGTAAATATAATTGAAAAGATAGCTTTTTATTTGTTAAAATGTAAAAGAGAATGTAAAGGAGAATATTTATGAAACAGAATATAAAGGTAGCTTTCTTTGATATTGATGGAACACTAGCTAGTAATACTATTGTAAGTAAAAATATTATTGATCGTATTCCCATGTCTGCAAGACAAGCTATAAAAGAATTGAAGAAGAATGGTATTACACCAATGATCGCTACGGGAAGAGGAAGAATAGCTGTAACTTCGTTAGTTGAAGCGTTAGAGATGGACAGTTATATTTCAGTGAATGGACAAAGTATTGTTTATGAAGGAAAAGAAATTCATAAACAATATTTAACGATAGAGGAGATTGAAGCAATCCTTAAACAAACTATGGGAACCTTTGATATGTCTATTGTATTAGAAACAACAAAAGGTAATGTTGTTGTTCAGTTGTCAGAAAATGAGAGATTTAGAGCAGAAAACTATTATGCTGATATTCGTGATAACTTAACAATGATTAAAGAATATGATACATATGAAGTAACCTTGTTAGGAGAAGAAGTAAAAGAGAAAGCGATTATAAATATTCCTGGTATTAAAGGAAAAATGGTTGGTATTGGGGCAATGAATATCTATCCAGAAAATGTTTCAAAAGCAACAGCGATAGAAACTGTATTAGAAATATTCTCTTTAACAAAAGAACAAGCGATTGCATTTGGCGATGAAGAAAATGATATTGATATGTTTCAAGCAGTAGGTAACGCTGTTGCGATGGGAAACGCAAATGAAGAGTTGAAAAAGTTAGCGACATATGTTAGTGATACTGTGGACAATAATGGAATCTATAAAGCATGTCAATATTATGGATTGATCAAATAGAAATATGGATATTCTATATTTCTATTTTTCATAATTAATAATGAAATAATTAGTGTAAAAAAGTGTTTTTATTATGGAATATTTATCGAGTATTTTATTGAAAAAAGTAGATTTAATGATATAATTTTCATGTAGGTGCAAAAGGAGGACTATAATAGAGAAAATGAAAGTGGGAGTAGTTATAGTAGAATAGGGATTTATAATAGTTATATTTATTATTGGAAGAACAATAAAATCAATCGAATTGATAATACGATTATATCGTTCTTTAAAAAATGAATATGTATGAATAATGAACACTAGTGAATGTAGGAACAAATTGTTCTTTTATTTTTCATTAAATAAGTAAGCCTAACATTTAGCGTTTTTGTGTCTACAAAGCAAATATATATATTCATTTAGTAATTAAGATAATTTGAAAGGAGAAAGAGATGCAACGAACTAAAAAAAGAATCTGGGTAAGTATTTTAGCGATGTTAATGACTGTCTCAACACTATTTAGTTTAGTTTATAAACCTGTTGTTTTAGCTGATAGTACAAAAACGGATATTAGTGGTTGGACTTTTAATGAAAATCCAACATTTCCAGCAGATTCCAATGTTGGTGAGAATCTAACAGCGACAGTTGATACGAATGCAAATGGTCGTGATTCCATTACACGTTCAAGTGATGGGTCAATCTATTTAACTGGTTGGGATGTTGATAAGTATTGGGAATTCAATCTTGATACCACTGGTTATGAAGATATCACTTTTACAACAAAAACACGTTCTTCTGGTTCTGGGCCAAAGAATTGGAAATTAGTGTATAGTGTTGATGGTGGTGGAACATGGGTTGATATTGATAATAGTAGTATTGAAAACGCTAATACTTTATCTGAAAGATACAGTAATTTTGCTTTACCAGAAGCTATGGAAAATCAAGCTAATGTTAAACTACGAATGGTAGTAACAACTAATGATGCCGTAAATGCTGGTGCAACAATAAATACAAGTAGTGGTACAGCTAGAATTGGTGATGTTATGTTCCGTGGGTTTGATCCAAATGGTGGTGGAGAAGAGCCGGGTGGAAACGAAACGGATATACCAGACCCAATAACAGAAGATATGATTCCTAGTGATGTTAGCACGATTGATGAAGCGTTAGCTTTAGCAGACAATGCGACTGTTACTTTCATTGGACAAGTAACATATGCATTTGGGAATGCGACACAAAAGAATACATATTTATTACAAGATGTCATTAGTGGAGAAGTTCTAGGATTACAAGTATATGATTATACAAATGCCTATACGATTGGTGATATTGTTACGGTAACAGGAACAATGGCAACCTATGGTAGTGTAAGACAAGTTTCTTCTATTAGCGATGTAACAAAATTAAACTATGATGTAGCACCTTTTCCAGCGCAAGAAGTAACGTTGGAAGAGTTAGAAAACAATAGTGATGATTACATTTCAGAATATGTACTAATTAAAAATGTAACGCTTGGTACTCAACTTAATGATGGTTCTAATAATACTGGAAATGCAACAGCTACAGATGGAACTAGAACCATTAATATTTATCGTGGGGCATTATATCCTGATGGTATTACTGCAGGAAGTGTAGTCGATTTATATGCATGCTGGTCAAAATATAACACGACAAAACAATTCCGAGTTGGTTCGAGTAGCGATTATGTAGACTATTCGTCAAATGTAGATACATCTATCACTTATAATTTAGCGAATTGGACAGGAACAACAAGACCTGAATCAGTACCCGTTTATGGTGATACTAATGTAGCGAATGATTATTTAGATACAAATGTTGAATTGACACATTCAACAGGTAATGTTCCAGGAGTATCTGGTACATCAGGTATTGCAACAATGTCTATTGGTTATAAAGGAATGGTAGAAGGAGACTACTATCAACTAAAACTAGATTCATTGTTATGTGGAAATGTAACACTTTCATATAAAATGCGTGGTTCTGGAACTGGACCAAGAGATTTCCAAATCTATTACAGTACAGATGGATTAACTTATGAACTCGCAAATAATACAATCTATAAAAAAACAACATCAGATGCAGTATTTGAGGATTATGAAGTTACATTACCGTCATTAGCCAATAATGCTGGTACATTGTATATTCGTATTCAAGTAGCTTCAAGCACTTCTATTGCAGGAAATACAATAGGAACTGGTGGAACAAATTATATTCAAGAAATTGAAGTAAATGGAAATCCATTGATTTCTGATTCTATTGTTAGAATGCCAGAAGTATCACCAAGTGCAGGAGAAGTATTAGCTGGTCAAGAAGTAACAATGACTTGTGCAACATCAGGTGCAAAAATCATGTATTCTTTAGATGGTGGAAATACATATAATGAGTATAATTCTGCTAGTAAACCAACATTAGATACTTTACCTGCAAAGTTATTAGTGTCTGCAAGTAAAGATGGATTACAAACTAGCTTAGAATATGCATATGACTTTACGCAAATGAAAGTCGCAAGTGTAAAGGCTAGTCCAAATGGCGGGGCAGTAGTACTTGGTTCAAAAGTAACATTAACAACTGCTACGACAGATGCAACCATTGAATATTCATTAGATAATGGTACGACATGGAATGTGTATAGTACAACGGATAAAGTAACATTAGATACTTTACCAGCAACTATGCTTGTTAAAGCTAAAGCCCCAGGGTATCTAGATAGTTCTCAAACAACGCTTTCATTTACGCAAAGAGAGAATGAGACATACAATATTTATTTTGGACAATTACATTCACATACTGACTTTTCAGATGGTAGTGGAACAATTGACCAAGCATATTCACATGCAAGAGAAGCAAATCAAGTTGATTTTCTTGCTGTAACGGATCATTCAAATTCATTTGATAATGCAAATAATGCATCTATTTTAGATGGTTCTGTAAGTAATGAATGGGTGACTGGTAAACAAAAAGCACAAGAGTATACAACAGATACTTTTGTTGGCTTATTTGGATATGAAATGACATGGTCTAATGGATTAGGTCATATGAATACATTTAATACTGCCGGTTTCCAAAGTCGTACACAAACAGAATTTGGAACCTATAGTACAGCTTTACAAAATTATTATGCTGCTTTAAAGAAAGATACTGGTTCTCTATCACAATTTAATCACCCTGGAACAACTTTTGGAGACTTTAGTGATTTCTCACATTATGATGAAGAAACCGATGCATTAATTCCGTTGATTGAAGTTGGTAATGGTGAAGGGGCTATCGGAAGTAGTGGATATTTCCCATCGTACCAATACTATACAAGAGCGCTAGATAAAGGATGGCATGTAGCTCCAACAAATAATCAAGATAACCATAAAGGTAATTGGGGAGATGCAAATACAGCTAGAACCGTTGTCTTAGCGGATACTTTAACAGAAGAAAATATTTATGCTGCAATCCGTAATATGCGTGTTTACTCAACAGAAGATAATGATTTAGAAATATATTACACCCTAGATGGATATATTATGGGGAGTGTATTAGATGAAGATAGTGTGGGAGAAACTATTGATATTTCAGTAGATTTAAAAGACGCTACAGATTCTAAGATTGGAACTGTGCAAGTTATTTCTAATGGTGGCGTTGTTGTTGCTGAAAAGAAAGTAAATACAAATGATGAGACTGTAACTTTTAGTGTATCTCCAGACTATTCTTACTACTATATAAAAGTAATTCAAGATGATGGTGATATTGCTGTAACGGCAGCTATGTGGATTGGAGAGGTAGAGGCAGCAGGAATTTCTAGTATCTCTACTAGTGAACCATTACCAGTTGCAGGGGAAGCATTAGATGTTAATTTAGAGTTATATAACAATGAAACAGAAACATTAGAAATTCAAGAAGTATCATTTACAGTGAATGATGAAGTCATTCATCAAGTAGAATTAGATACTAATGATTTAACACAAATAGATCCATTTGGATCTAAAACATATAGTTTTAATTACACACATGAATCGCCAGGTAGCACGAATATATATGTTACTGTAAAAGCAACATTAAATGGTGTTGAAAAGCTATATACAGATGTATTACAATTGAATTATACAGTTTCCGAAATGGTAACAAAGATTGTTGTAGATGGAACACATTACAATGATTATGTTACTGGTTACTATGGAGCTAATATGGGAGAATTCTCAAAATTAGCAGCTAACAATTATGCACAAGTAAATATTGTAACAGATGAAATTACAGCTGATACATTAGAGGATTGTAATCTATTAATTATTAGTGCTCCTGCAAAGAAAAGTGGAACTGGAAATGCAGGAAACTTTGTAGAATCGCATTTTGAAGATGACTTTATTGATTTAGTTGTTGATTATGCAAATAGTGGAGGAACAGTTATCTTATGTGGTTTAGCCGATTACCAAGATACTGTGAATGCACAAACATCTACAGAAATGAATAAGCTATTAGTTGCTCTTGGTGCAACAACACGAGTAAACAGTGATGAAACATGGGATGATGATAACAACGGTGGACAACAATATCGTTTATATCCAACAGACCATAATGCTGATAGTCTATATACAACAGGTGTAAGTGATACACAAAAATTTAGCGCTTATAGCGGTTGTACAATCTTATTAGATGAAGCTGCGGTATCAGCAGGTACTGCTAGATATTTAGTAAAAGGACATGATACAACGTATTCTATTGATAGTAGAGATTATGATAATAACTATGTTGAAATAGATAAGGGAAATGCGATTGTATTAGCTCATGAAACATTAAGTTCTGGAGCCAATGTCTTTGTATCAGGTACTGTATTTATGTCGGATTTCGAAATAACTGCAGTCATTGATAATGTTTGGGATGAGCCTTATAGTAACCAAACTATTATGGGAAATATTCTAGATGAAGTCTCTGTAGAGTTAGAAACAAGTACAATTGCAGATGCACGTAAAGGAAATTTAGGAGATGTATATGCTGTTGAAGGTTGGGTGACTGCAGGAACTGCAGTTCCTGGAAATACATTCTTTGATACTATTTATGTACAAGATGAAACAGGTGGTATAACAATTTTCCCATATGCTGAAGCAGGATTAGAAATTGGTACAAAAGTAAGAATTATTGGATATGTTGATGAATATCAAGGCGATAAAGAATTACAAATTATGCAATCCGAAATATTGGATGCAGAAAATTTAAATGTTATAGAACCAAGAATTGTATCCG
>JBKEBJ010000278.1:0-1877 GCA_047973105.1 Coprobacillaceae bacterium
ATCTAATTTTGTATATAAGTCAACATATTCAAAACTAGGTAAGACAATTTCTTGGTATTTAAATGTATTAAATATCATACGCAAATCATTTTCCATTTTTCTAAGTGTTGCAACATGTGTAATCATTACATCGTTACTTTCTTCTGGTATCAAATATTTATAACCTTCCATTTTTATCTCCTCCTATGAAAAAACGAGCCATTATGTATATAATGACTCGTTATAATTAGACTGTCATTAGATACCACCCACATTTTCTATGTAATATGAAACGGGCTGTATCTATTAAAGATATAACCCTAGGCAATCCAATGATGATGTAATTGTAAATTTTGTATAGTTTTCATAAATTAGCACCTCATTTTTAACTATATTAACACATTTCAATAACAAATGGAATAGTTAATTAAAAAATAATATTATAATTATATTCTTTTATTTAGTTGAC
Organism: Coprobacillaceae bacterium; assembly: GCA_047973105.1. Lineage (GTDB taxonomy): Bacteria > Bacillota_I > Bacilli_A > Erysipelotrichales > Coprobacillaceae > CAKVJS01. The sequence continues at coordinate 449 of JBKEBJ010000278.1, forward strand.
AATATTTTATCAAATGGTGTATATTTTATTATAAGAGTAGTAAAATTTTATTAGGAGGATATATAAAAATGGAATATATCAAGAAAGTATTAACCCAACTAAAAGAAAAAAATGGTGATCAACCTGAGTTTCTTCAAGCAGCAGAAGAAGTGTTAGAAAGTTTGACACCTGTTATTGAAGCGCATCCTGAATATGAGAAATTAGCAATCCTAGAACGTATCGTTGAGCCTGAAAGAACAATTATGTTTAAAGTACCTTGGATGGATGATAATGGACAGGTTCATGTAAATCGTGGATATCGTGTTCAATTCTCAAGTGCAATTGGACCTTATAAAGGTGGTTTGCGTTTACATCCTAGTGTTAACTTAGGAATTATTAAGTTCTTGGGATTTGAACAAATATTTAAAAATGCATTAACTACCCTACCTATTGGTGGTGGTAAAGGTGGTTCGGATTTTGATCCACAAGGAAAAACAGACAATGAGATTATGCGTTTTTGTCAAAGTTTTATGACTGAATTATATCGCCATATTGGTCCTGATGTTGATGTCCCAGCAGGAGATATTGGAACTGGTGCTCGTGAAATTGGATTTATGTATGGACAATATCGCCGTATTCGTGGAGCTTTTGAAAATGGCGTTTTAACTGGAAAGCCATTGACATATGGAGGTAGTTTAATTAGACCAGAAGCAACTGGTTATGGTGCAGTATATTATGGAAATGAAGTGTTAAAACATTTTAATGAAACCTACGAAGGAAAAACAATTGCTTGTTCAGGTTATGGAAATGTTACTTGGGGAGTATGTTTAAAAGCACGCGATATGGGAGCAAAAGTAGTATCTATCTCTGGGCGTGATGGTTATGTATATGATCCTGATGGAATTACTACAGATGAAAAAATTAACTTTTTAGTAATGATAAGAGAATCAAATGATGTTAAACTAAAAGACTATGCTGATAAATTTGGTTGTCAATTCTTCCCTGGTGAAAAACCATGGGGATTAAAAGTAGATATGGCTTTCCCTTGTGCTACACAAAATGAAATTGGAATGAATGAAATTAAACAATTGGTAGATAATGGTGTTAAATACATTATTGAAGGCGCTAATATGCCTACCCAAACAGAAGCCATTGATTATTTTGTAAATAATAAAGGAATCTTGGGTCCAGGTAAAGCTGCTAATGCAGGTGGTGTTGCAGTATCGGCATTAGAAATGTCACAAAACTCAATGCGTTATTCATGGACCGCAGAAGAAGTAGATGAAAAATTAAGAAACATCATGATTAGTATTCATGATGCCAGTAGAAATGCTAGTGAAAAATATGGGTTTGGTTACGACTTAATCAATGGTGCTAATATAGCAGGTTTTGAAAAAGTTGTAGCAGCAATGTTATCACAAGGAATCTATTAAAAAATGTTGGGAATTAT
>JBKEBJ010000284.1:0-6595 GCA_047973105.1 Coprobacillaceae bacterium
AGAAATGATTCCTTGTAATTTGTATATGAAACCAGCCATAATTAATCTCCTTTCTTTTGTTGATGTAAAAATACCCATAATGTATGAAACGTAATCACTAATTATTATCTCTTGTTTCCCATTTTACATTGATACTATCGGTATTATTTGTATTTAATGTTAAAAATTATGTGTAAATAACAAGCGTTTTCATATATTGGGAATAATCCCAGAACAAGGGAATATTAACTATATAAAATATTATATAATAAAAGTAATTGAGAGGGAGGAAAGGAGTATTGAGGTAAGGAAGGGGAAAAATAATAGATGTCTTAACCATACATAAATAGAAATGGAGAGACAAAAATGCGAAAATGTATAAGCGTTGTGTTAGTTACATTATGTATTATTGCACTAAGTGGGGTACAAGTGAATGCAGAAGATCAAATACCAATAATAAGTAATGGTAGTTTTGAGGAAGAATTAGTAAAAGATGATATTCAAACCTATAAAGCAAAAAGAGTGGATGCAAATGAAGGAAAAGTTAAAGATGGTAATTATGCCATTAAGGTTGGTGCCGAAGCACCAGCAGTAGAGTCGGAGGGATATCCTTTATGGCTTTATAATGGTGGTAAAGGGATGACAAATGTTGTCATTAGAAATATTAAACCAAATACAAAATACGTTGTAAAAGCTAGTTATTATAATGAAACAGGCGTTAGTATGCGAATGGGAGTTTTAGACATTGAGGGAAATAATAAATGGGAACAAGGACGCTTGAATTCAAATTATAAAAACTATTCTGGAGTATCAACAGAATGGAATGATGTATCTTTTGAGATAACAACAGGTCCAAGATCAACAGAATTATATGCCTTTGCCTTAACGAACTGGACGGGGGGAACTACTTCAGGTGCAGGGGTATTCTATGTTGATGATTTCTCAATTGAGGAAATAGAACAAGTAACACCACCTGTTGAAGAAACCATTGGTTATTCAAATACGGATGAAAATGGATTTCCATTTACAACACCAATGATCCAAAACTTTATTCCTACAGAGAATGCAGAAGCATTCCATATTGATAAGAGAAATCAATTATTTTACAGTGATGAATTTAGTTGGGGTAAAACAGAGTATTTAGCTCAAAAACTAGTAGAAAAGGGAATTATTAATAATTATCGATTAGAGAAAATAACAGATACACCTCCTACTGAAGGGATTGTTGTAACAAATCAAGCTATTTCCTTTAATTACCCTGAAAAGCTAGATAATACAAAAATAGATGCTTATGAAATACATGTATCAGAGAATATGATTCAAGTTAATTCTGCATATATTGAAGGTATCCAAAACGGAACGATGACTTTATTACAAGCCTTTGTTCAAAGAGATTCTTTACCAGCAGGAAAGGTAGAAGACTATGCAGAAACGAAGACACGAGGATTACAAGTAGACTCTGGTCGTCGATACTATTCTGTGGAATGGATAAAAAATGAAATTGAACAAATGGCGTATCAAAAACTAAATACGATGCAACTACGATTAAAAGATAACGAAGGAATTCGTTATGAATCTAAAGTAGCGCCAACTTTAGTAGATACTGCAGGCGGTTATTGGACACAAGAGGAAGTAAAAGAAATAGTAAACTATGCACGTCAATTTAATATTGAAATTATTCCAGAAGTAGATTTACCTGGACACTCAGAACAAGATGGAGAAATGGTTGATGAAAGTTGGTTATTGTCTCCAGGTACAAATGTCTTAGATTTTAGTAATCCAGATGTACAGAAGTATATGGCAGATATTTATAAAGAGGCCTTTGACTTATTTGAAGCTGACACAGTACATATGGGTGGAGATGAATATTTCCAAACATCAGGTTACACAGATCCAGATGAAAAGTTATCTACTTGGGCTAAAACAGAAACAGGTAACGAAAACGCTACAGAATATGATGCTTTCAAATTATTTTTTAATAAATTGGCCAAACCGTATTTAGATGAAGGAAAAACAGTTCTTATATGGAATGATAATATTAAGAATTTAAATGGACCTGTTCCTCTAGATAAGCGTATTGTTATAGACTTTTGGGGCGGAACTATGTATGGTTCAATCAAAGCTTCTACAACCTTACAAGAAGGCTATAAAACTTTAGGATCACCTGCGAACCTATATCATGATTTATGGCCAGAAAATGATAAACTAGATCGACCATTACCTAAATTCTTATATAATGATTGGCTTATTAATACCTATTCAACAGCTTGGACATATGAACATGTTGCAGATGAATTGATGGGTAATTCTTTAGGACAAATGTTCCCAATCTGGGATGATGCACATGGCTTTGCACCGGAATATATTTTAAGTAGAACGTTATTTCCAAGGTTAATGATTTTTTCAAATACACTGTGGGGTGCTGATAGAACAACAGATGGAACAAGTAAATTATCATTTGAAGAATATGAATTATTAAGTTATCGAATTGGTGTTATTGATGATGAAGCATTTAAACAAGTTGGGATAGAGTATACGGATCAAGATGTTGAATTAGTTATTAATAAAATTGAAGAAAAATTAAATACCCAAAAAGATAACAAGACATATAATGAAGAACGCATGAATGCACTTCAAATAGCAATTGATAAACCAGATGGTGAAGAAGGAAATTCAGCTAAAATATATGAAATAATTCGTTTATATGAAAATCTTAGCTATCAACTTCCTGTCTATGGAGATATAACAATACATTATGAAGATGATAATGGTAAGGAACTTGATGAAAAAACAGTTTTGACAAGTATTGATAGTGAAGATGGCAAATATAAAGCTACACCAAAAGAAATCAAAGATTATACATTCAATAAAATAAAAGATGGTTCAGCTTTAGAAGAAGGTTATTTTAATAAAACAGAAAAAGAAATAACATATATCTATACTAAAAATGAAACACCTACACCAAATCCAAACGATAAGCCAGATGAAGGAAAAGGAAATGCATCAGGTTCTATAGGTGCAACAACATCAACGAGCGACACAATGAATATGACACCATACATATTTACATTACTTGGAGTTGGATTAATAGTAGGATATGTAATATATACAAAAAAGAAAGAGACAAATAAAAATAAGTAAATGTACGAATAAAGAGTGTATTTAAAATACATTCTTTATTTATTGTTTATGAAATACAATTAATAATGATATAATGAATTAAAAGTTAATCATAAAATAGTTGTAGAATTGTTTTATTTATGCAATAATATGGATATAATGTTAACGAAATGGATATTTTCGTTACCTATATTAAGTATAAAAATCAAATACATGGAAAGAGACTGTTTATATTACTGGATTTACAGAGAGTTGGTGTTTGGCTGAAAATCAACATGAAAGAATATAATGGATCACTCTGGAGTAGCGCTTTGAAATAGTAGTAGGAGTTGCCGTTAATCACGTTACGATATAAGTGCATGTACAGTCTGTACATGAATTAAGGTGGTACCGCGTATATTACGTCCTTTGTTAAGGACGTTTTTTATTTTAGAAGGGAGAATTACTATGGATTATAAAGATACGTTATTAATGCCAAAAACAACATTTGAAATGAAAGGGAAATTACCTACCAAAGAACCAACATATGTAGAACGTTGGGAAGAAATGGATATATACAACAAAGTTTTAGAAAAATCAAAAGATAAACCAGTATATACTTTCCATGATGGTCCTCCTTATGCGAATGGAGATATGCATATTGGTCATATGTTAAATAAGGTGATTAAAGATGTAATCGTTCGTTATAAACAATTAAGAGGATATCATGTACCATTTATTCCAGGATGGGATACACATGGTTTACCCATTGAAAATGCAATTCAAAAATTAGGTGTCAATCGTAAAGAAATGTCGACAGCTGATTTCAGAAAGAAATGTTATGATTATGCATTAGAACAAGTTGAAATTCAAAAACAACAATTACTACGTATGGGAACATTTGGAGATTATAAAGATCCTTATGTTACATTAACACCAGTATTTGAATCTAATCAAATTGATGTCTTCGCTAAAATGGCGATGGATGGTTTAATTTATAAAGGAAAGAAACCAGTATATTGGTCATATTCATCTGAATCAGCTTTAGCGGAAGCAGAAATCGAATATCATGATGTGAAATCACCAACAATTTTTGTTACTTTTCCAGTAAGAGACGGAAAAGGAATCTTAGATGGTGATGAAAAATTTGTTATCTGGACAACAACACCTTGGACAATTCCTGCCAATAATGGAATTTGTTTAAACCCAGTTTATGATTATTGTGTTTGTGAAACAGAAAAAGGAAAATTAATTTTCTTAGAAAGCTTAAAAGATAGCTTGTTAGAGAAATTCAAATTAGAAAAAGGCGAAGTAATTAAACGCTTTAAAGGTAGTGAATTAGAAGGAATTACATGTACACACCCATTTTATGGATTAGCGGATTATTATGATCGTGATACATTAGTTATCTTAGGTGATCACGTTACAGATGAAGCCGGTACTGGTTGTGTTCATACGGCACCAGGACATGGGGTTGATGATTTTAATGTTGGTATGAAATATGGATTACCACCATTATGTCCAGTTGATGAACATGGATGCATGATGGCTGAAGCTGGTGATTTCTTAGCTGGTCAACATGTTGATGACGCAAATAAAACAGTCGGATTAAAATTAGATGAATTAGGAGATTTATTATCTTTAGAATTCATTACACATAGTTATCCACATGATTGGCGTACAAAAAAACCAGTTATCTTTAGAGCGACGGATCAATGGTTCTGTTCATTAGACAGTATTAGAGAGAAATTACTATCAGAAATCGATAAAGTACATTGGATTAACCAATGGGGACATATTCGTATTTATAATATGATTAAAGACCGTGGTGATTGGTGTATTTCTAGACAAAGAACTTGGGGAGTTCCAATTCCTATTTTCTATTGTGAAGATGGAACACCTATAATTGAAGAAGCAGTATTTACACATGTTTCAAAATTATTTAGAGAACATGGTTCTAATGTTTGGTTTGAAAGAGATGAAAAAGATTTATTACCTGAAGGTTATACAAATGAACATTCTCCAAATGGTGTCTTTAAAAAAGAAACAGATATCATGGATGTTTGGTTTGATTCAGGATCAAGTCATACAGGATGTATGCGTGAACGTGGATTTAATTATCCAGTAGATTTATATTTTGAAGGTAGTGATCAATATCGTGGATGGTTTAACTCATCACTAATTATTGGTGTTGCTTGTTATAATGAAGCCCCATATAAAACTGTATTATCGCATGGAATGGTATTGGATGGAAAAGGAAATAAAATGTCTAAATCACTAGGTAATACCATTAATCCACTAAAATTAGTAAAACAATATGGTGCTGATATCTTACGTTTATGGGCAACCTCTTGTGCGTACCAAGCAGATGTTCGTATTTCTGATGAAATCATGAAACAAGTGGCTGAAAGCTATCGTAAGATTAGAAATACAATGCGCTTTATCTTAGGTAATCTAAGTGATTTTAAAGATACAGATGTATTGCCAGTAGATAAATTAACAGAAGTTGATCAATATATGTTAGTAAAATTAAACAAAGTAGTAGAAGATTGTTACGCTGCGTATGATGAATTTGATTTCGCAGAAAGCAATCAAGTTATCTTACATTACTTTACAAATGTATTAAGTGCTTTCTATATGGACTTCACAAAAGATATTCTTTATATTGATAAAGCAGATGGTACGCGTCGTCGCCAAGTACAAACCGTATTATATCATCATGCAAAAGTATTGATGAAGCTATTATCACAAGTATTGGTATTCACTGGTGAAGAATTACATGATCACTTTACATGTGATTCAAATAAAGCAGAATCTATTTTCTTAGAAGAAATGCCAGAACCAATAACTGTAAATAATGCAGATACTATTGAAGAATACTTCGATCGTTTCTTATTGGTTAGAAAAGATGTTTTAAAAGCGATTGAAGAATTACGTAATAACAAAACAATTGGTTCTTCTTTAGAAGCTAAAGTATATGTATCATTAAAAGAAGAATATAAGGATATGGCTAAATTAGATAAAGACTTAAAACAATATTTCATTGTATCAAAAGTAGAATTAGTCGAGGATACATCTTTAGAAGAGTTTGATAGTGCTTATGTAAAAGTAGAAAAATTTGATGGACAGAAATGTCCACGTTGTTGGAATTATTATGAAGAAACAGAAATGGTTGGCGATGTTTGTCATTGTTGTCATGATGTTGTAGAAGGATAAGAGCGCTTGTATAAATACAGTACTCTATATAACATTAAAATGATTGCACTATGACAATCATTCTAGTACACTATTAGTAGATAGGTATTACTGATAAGCAGTTGCCTAAGTATTTGATATGTTTAAATAACCGTACACTTTAGGCTAAGGGACGGTTATTTTTTCTTGTTCTTGATTAGCTCAAGAAGAATCATGACTAGTAATCCTAGAATCATTAGTACTATAGACAATGTTTCATATGATGTCATATCGATTCCTCCCCATTTTTATATTTCTTCTACGTGGAAGATGTATATAAACA
>JBKEBJ010000307.1:0-4585 GCA_047973105.1 Coprobacillaceae bacterium
ACTTCTACTAAACCACTATCATCAAAATCATAATCTTCTTTTTCTTCTTCATAATCGATACTCATCCCTAATTTCAAATGTGCTTTAAATAATTTACACTTCCCTATTACTACTTGATTAGTCTGATCTTCTTTTTCAGAATTATGTTCATCACAAAACATATTATCATATCCATGGATTGTTTCATCAAAGACTAAATGTTTAACATCTTCATTTGGTAAGGAAATATATATTTTTCTTGTTGGCCATTTATCTAATGGTAATTCATCATATGAATTCAAAATATATATGTTTTTATCCTTTGGTATACCATTCTCTATGAAAACTGTCTTCCCTTTTTCTATATATCCTAATTGGGCATTACTTATCCAAACCTCAAATGTCTCTATTCCATTGATTTGTAATGTTGCTTCTAAATAATCTGTTTCCTTAATATCTTTAGATATCTTCATTAAATATTCTGGAAAATCCATTGTCGTTACCTCCTCATACAATTTCTATCATTATAACATAAAAAAAGAAACACTTCCTATTTCTGAAGTGCTTCATTTCTTAATAAGAATGGTTTGTCTCTTCTAATTCGATATGCCTTATTCTTTCTCAAGAAATAACAAAATCCTGCTTTATTTATCATAACTACTGGTTTTGAAGTTAATAGTTTTACTTGTTTTTTTGATAATGTATAAGGGTCTCCTAACATTTCTATCATCTCTTTAGAAAAGGCATGGGTTTCATCATATTCTTTACCTAATATTCTTAATTGTTTAAATAATTTATTAAACATAAATTTTGGCATTATACTTAAGCCTGCAACACCTGGTTTAACAATTGTTCCCATATAACCAAACTGCATTCTTTTTGTATAGGATTGTAAATAATTTACTAGATATTTAGCTGTTTCACTCTCTTCAAATCCTGCTTGTACAATATATCCTATTTGTTTTCCTTGTTGGGTGTTAACTTTCATTTCCTCAAACAATTCTGTGACAATAGCTGGTGTTGTATGAATATATAATGGCATGACTATAATGATTCGATCATACTTAGGAATTTCTTCCACTATATTCTTAACTTTTTCTTGTATTAAATTTTTTACTACATACGCACTCTTCATTTCACTTGTAATTGTTTCAATAAACGTCCCCGAATTTCCTCTTCTTCCTTTTGGTGATCCATTAATAAATAATGTTTTCATATTATTTCCCCTCCATTTTTTCAATTGATTTTACAGTAATGCCTTTACTATGAAATTGATAGAAAGTTCGATGTAAATATTCTTCAAAAATATTTTTTTATTCTTCGCTTATAAAATCATCTTTATAAATGATTTCAATTGATGGATATTTTTCATATCTTGGATGATGCATAGATTCTCCTGTTGTAAAGTCTGTATATGGTAAAAACAAGGTAATCATTCGATCAAACAATCTTTTTACTTTACTTGATACAAACCCTCTTTTAGTTTCTAAGAAGAATACTACTTTATCTGCATTTACATAATTACTATAATAGTTATCTAAGTCTTTGAACACACATCTTCCTGGTGTTTTCCACCAACATGTCCAGCAACCTGTACAACCATTTATTTTCATTTCTTCTAATTTCATTACTGTACCTTCTAATGGGTACTCTGTAATAAACTCACATACGTTTAATATTTTCATATGACTCACTCCTTCATATGTATACTATAAATTATTCTTGTATTGGGACAAGCGCCTCAATAAAAACTCTTTCTTTACCGTCTTTAAATAAGATAGTTCTCATAAACAAATATACTTCTCCTAATAATTGAATATTATTTTCTTTACTATACATAAACGTTCTTTCTAATGTTTTTAAGCTAATACTACTATCCGCATCATTATATCTTCCACTTTCAACAACAACAGATATACATTTTCCTTCATGTAAATATGTTTCATTCTTTTTCTTTTTACTAACAGGTGTAACTAAATGCATATTCGATTCCTTATACCCTTCTCCATCAAATATCAATTTTCTAACCATATTAGATATAACATCTTCTTCTTCTAAATTCAAATGCGCTAGAACATTATCCTCGTATTCATAAAGGGCGGTACCTGCAGTAAATGTACTATTAATTTGATATAGAGGCATATCCTTTACAATAAATGTTCCTAGAGACGCCTCTATATTTTTACAAAACTGTTTTGTTTCTTGAATTCTTTGTAATTTCTTTTTCAAATCTTTCATTTCTTCTTTAACTCTTTTTTCACTATCATCTAACATTTCTGCCGTTTGTTTAATTGAAGCACCACTAACAATATTTTTTATTTCTGATAATGATAGTCCTCTTTTTTTATAGAATTCAATACCAAACATATGATAGATTTCTGTAAAAGTAAATTGTCGATACATATTATTTTCGTCTTTAACTGGCTCAATTAAACCAATCTCTTCATAATAACGTAGTGTATCACTTGTTGTTCCTATGCTTTTAGATAGTTCACCTGTTTTATATGTTTTATCTAGATTATCTAAATCAAATTTATCAATATCATTATCCCGTAATTTTCGTTTCATATTTTCCCCTCACTCCATTTATAGAATATTATAACATACAAATAAAAGACAAATAAAAAGTAGTTCCTAAATTAGGAACTATTTTTACATTATTATTTAAAAACAACAATAGTAATTAAACAAAGCATAAGGATTGTTATAAAAATTAAACTTATACCAATTCTATTTTTACGATAATCAATATGTTTTTTTTCTGCATCTGACATAGTTGAAGGATACTTTCTTCTACCAAGTAGATATAATAAAAGTCCTCCACCATTTTGTCCGCCAGTCACAAGAAAGCCCCAAAGCTTTGGATTTTTTAATCCTCTACTTCTAGCATCTAATTCTGCCATTTTGAATATTTGATATCCAAGATATGCAGCATTTAACGCTGCTATAACTAATATTCCTATTTCATACCATTCCATAAATAACCTCCTAAAATTTACGAATTATTTGATAAAATAATGTAGTCGTGCTAATTACTGCAATACTCATAGTAATAAATAATAAATACTTGTTAGGGAATAATGTATTACAGAAAAATAATCCAATGACTATTACTATATTCAAAATAGCCGTAAGTATTAATTTTTTATTACTACTTACTATATTTGTACTTTCATCAAGATGTTCAATCAATTTATCATCACCTTTCAATAACTCATCTAAACTGATATGATAAAGATCGCTTAATTTAATAACGCTAATAATATCTGGATATGATTTCTCGTTCTCCCAATTTGATATTGTCTGTCTTGAAACATTAATATCTTCTGCAATTTGTTCTTGTGTGAGTCCAGAATTAATTCTAGCAGTTCTTAATTTTTTTCCAATTTCCATTATCTTTCTCCCTATTCACATCTTGGCACATTACACGTAATAAATCTATCAAATATCTTTTACATTGGTTATTTTCTATGTCAAAATTCTTTTACGTTTCTATTTTTTATCATTGTATCATAAAAAAATACACTTAGTTATTGATTCTAAGTGTATTTTTGACTATTTTCTTTTTGTTACTTGATAACTCGCTTCTGTTACCCAGTTATCAGGATTACTTTCTGTTGCAGATGTTACGTGGAAGATATTAATCATTGGCCCACTGATTACATAATTATTAATCTCTAACCACTTGGCGATTTCTTGCATTACCGTTGGCATTTGTTCATGACTTCCCTTAAATGTAATCGATACTACCTCAATGGCTGGTGCTTTAAAGAATTTTACCACTTCTGTATCATTATAATCACCTACAATTGTACTTTGTACTTCTATATCAATATCTTTTTCTTTATATTCCGGATCATGATATAAAGTCATCCCTAGTGGTGGATTTGTATATTCTACTTTTTGTTTTTGGGCTTCTGTATATAATGCATTCCATAATGTCCCTTCATCGCTAAACTCTGATACTACTTGACGTATACTCATTACGTTTCTTTCTGGTATTTCTTTTAATATAACATCATATTTCATTTTCATTTCCTCTTTTCCTTGTATTTTTTTGTTGTTAAGTTGTGCGCACCCTTAACCTACTTTGAGTATACAATCTACCATTATGGTAGAATCAAGCCTTTTTTATAAAAAATCATACTTTCTAAAATAAGAAAGCATGATTCCTATATTAATCTTGATAATATGCGATTATTTCACCAGTATTTGCATCAATCATTGCATCGTATTCAATATTATCTTTAATTAACTCCATTTCGTATACAGCCTTACCATTTTCATAATCAAGCTCTATTTTTACAATGTTTCCTCCTCCTGCATGATTAATAATAATATTTTTAGCTTCCTCTTGAGATATATAATCAATATTAGTATTTTCATTATTCTCGTAAGTGTCTTGTTCTTTAGAAACTATGTTTCCAGTACTATCAATTTCAAATTCGTATTTTGTATTATCTCTAATAATGTCTATTTCATAATATATAATACCATCGTCATAATCTTTTTTCTCTTTTACTATTTCTCCATCTTCATCAGCTAAAGCTATCTCTTTAGCTTTTTCTATCGTTATTTCTTTTTCTGCTTGTTTTTGATTACTATT